>NZ_VTOW01000010.1:0-52500 GCF_012184425.1 Candidatus Manganitrophus noduliformans | reverse complement strand
CAAAAATTCAGGCTAGCACCTACTGCCAGTCCAGAATAAAATCAAGGAGAGATTGGGTATGGCGCACCGAGTGTGAAAATCGAAATCAACAGACTGCCTTCGGCGCCGGCCCCATCTATAAAATGATAGATATAAACCAGCGGTGAATGTTTTGTCAAGGACTTGGAAGGATGATCCCCTGGAAAGGGGATCTCATCACTTCAGAGAGCAACGCGCGATCGTTCGAGGTCGGTTGCAGCCATACGTCTTCCGGCCGAATCGCATATTTCGACATTGTATCGGCGAGATGCGCCACCCCTCCGGGAGCCGACTGCGGGAAAATCAGGTGGATGTCGTTCTCAGCCCGTTTGATATCGAGCAGATCGACGGAGGTCTCCGCAAGGCCTTTTACGGGATGGGTGAGGACGATTTCAGGAAAAACGGCTCCCCACAACATGTCGGGCCGATGCAGCCGAATTTCCGTCTGGAGATCCTTTACAAAGTCGCTCAAAAAACGGCTCCTCCAACCGATCCAATGCCAGAATTGAGATCCTCGTCCATCCCTCGTGCGCCCGACCGATCCGGCCGCCACAGAGCCGGGATCGATCGATTCGGAAAACAGGCTCTCATAAAGGCGAATGGCGGAAGGGGTCCACCCCTCTTCGGAGCCGTACGATAAATCGCTGATATAAACGCCGTCGATCGGATAACGCGCCAGATCCCGATAGAGGTCCAATACCATTTCCTTCACTTCCGTGTTGAACAAATCGAGTTTTTCGATGGAATGGAGATCTTGTTTATTCGGATCATATCTGATATCACGCCACTCCGGACGGGCCTGCGTCGCCCAGCGCATTTCCCGGATCGGCAAGACTGCCACGACGCGAAATCCCACCCGACGGGCCGTCTCCGTCCATTCGCGAAGCCGATCGGCCAACACAGGAGCGCCTGAAGCTTGAAAGAAAACGCCGCTCCTTCCGGGCGAATTATTGAAAACCGGGATAATGACCGCATTCGCCCTTCTCCGAAACGCCCGGAGATAATCTTCCATCTCCCATCCGGACAAGGGAGACCAGATCACCGCGACGATCTTTTGGTCCGGCTGATCGAGCCGGGAGAGGAGAAAGCGCGCCTCCTCTTCGTGTAGGCTCTTCGGGTAATTCCTCAGAAAAAGTCGAAGTTCTCGAATCGCCTCCGGCTTCTCACCCGCCGCATCGTATGTCCTGGCCAACAGCCACTGCGCTTCACTCAAAAGCGGAGAGCCGGGATACGACGCGATGATCCTCAAAAACCGTTGCTTCGCTTCCGAATAACGGCTCGCTTCAAAAGAACGAATCCCCTCGACCAGTTCAGCCCACCCCTGGTCATCGGTCTGAATAGTCCGGGTCGGCGGCCGGACACACCCCGAGATAAAGGCCGCGAAAAAAAACCCGATCACAAAAACGCGAAAGAACATTCCCAAGAGAGTCCTTATTCTAATAGAAAATGGAGATAGATGCCGGGCGCTAAAGCCCTTGCTCGACCGTCTGGGCGAGGGAGGTTCCGGCGAGAAAGGAGGAACCCCATGCAAGGTGATCCGACAGATCATCTTTCAGCAGAATGACATTCCTTAAATCCTTCGGCTGAAGGAAGCTCCAGGTCCCTTTCGAAATTTCGCGCGATTTGCCGCGCCACTCCGTCCGAAGCGTTTCGAGGGAAGAAGGAAGCTCCCGCTTGCCGACTGTGCCGGAGACTGCCTCGATTTGCGATTTGGAAAAGGGCATCAGCCATTGAAGTCGATCGAGCACCCTCTTCCGGACCGCTTCGATTCGATCCGCCGTGACCTCCACGCCTGGGCGGAAAAGCGCCGTGACAACCAGCCCTCTAACACCGGCGGCAAACCCCTCTTCCTCCTCCGGCAGGCTGAGGCGGAGGACCAACAGGTCTTCGACATCGGCGGGAATCTCTTCCCCCCAGGTCATGAGAAGACTCTCTTTCATCGGCGTCGGAATCCATTCGTTGCGCAGGGTAAAACAGAAATGAACGGGGGAATTCGGCGGAGGTTGGACGAGAATGAGGTGTTTGGTCGGAATCCGCGTCCCATCCTCCAGGACGACTTCATCGATCCGCTTCCCCTTTGTTTCGACCTGGGTGACGGTTTTGTCTCCGACCACCTCCCCTCCCCACCCCTTGATCAACTTAACGAAAAAGGAGATGAGCGTCGACGCGCCCCCTACCATCCGAACTCCCCCTTTGGATAGACTCCAGGTCAGAAGAATCAGATCGTAGGTCGAGATGTCGGTCAGCGGCCGTCGAAACGCAAAGAGCGCTTGGAGATCGAGATATTCGAGAAATTCCTCATCAAAAGCGAAGGGGGCGAGGAATTCCGTAGCGGGCTTCTTGTTATAACTTTGAACCGCCCTCTGAAAATCAAATTTCTGCTTCCAGGCGCCCAATCGGTCGACCACTCCATGGATTTCCACCTGGGAGAAACGGCCCAGATAGGGCGCGAGGGCCGGCGTCTCTTTCTCGATTTCCTGAAAGAACGATTTAATTTTTTGGAGCTGGGGGCCGAACTCCCGTTTCAGCTCGTCGAGGTATTCTTCATTTTGGGAGGAGAGATCGATCCGATGCTGGGATTGGACGATTTGCAGAAAGGGAAGGACCCGCTTGAATAAGAACCCTTCCTTTCTTAAGCTGGGGATGGGGAGGGGGAGCTCCGAGAAGAAACCTTCCATCGCCCCCCCCTCTTCAAAACCGAGATAGAGGAGGGGCCCCTGGGCAAACCGAAAGAGAGGAGAGGGGAAGTGAACCTCGGTCTCCGCCAGAACGAGGACCGATCTCCCCCTTTTCGCCAATGCGGCGGCGGCAGCCAGTGACGTCAGACTGCACCCCGCAAAAACGGCATCATACTTTTTTCGTTCTGTCATGATTCAACGAACGAGATCGAGTCGACTGAAGAAAAAAGGAATTTCAACGGCCGCCGATGCGGAGGAATCGGAGCCATGAACGGCATTTGCTTCAATGCTTCCTGCAAAGTCGGCCCGGATCGTTCCCTTATCGGCCTTCTTCGGATCGGTCGCTCCCATCAGGGTGCGATTCTTCGCAACGGCGTTTTCTCCCTCCAGCACCATCGCCACAACCGGCCCCGAACTCATAAAGGTGGCCAAGCTATCGAAGAAGGGGCGCTCCCGATGGACATCGTAAAACGCCTCCGCTTCCTTTTTCGTTAAATGACGCATCTGAATCGCGACAATCTTGAGTTGCGCGCTTTCAAACCGCTTGATGATCTCTCCAATGACATTCTTAGACACCGCATCCGGCTTAATAATCGAAAGTGTTCGCTCAGCCACCGATCCTCCTTCTACTTCAACATGACGCGTCCTCAGAGACGCGGGAATACAACCTGAGAAATCGCGGGTAAAGATACCCCAAATGTGCCTCTAAGTCAATCTTGACGTTTCGTTTTACTTTCCCTAAGATCCATCCGAGGCAGCGAAAAATCGGAGACGAGATGAACTCCAAGACGACATGGCGGCTGCTCTCTCATTTACCTCAGCCGCCCGAGATGAACATGGCGATCGATGAGGCGATCGCGACCGCCTTTTCGAAAGGTCAGGTCCCGCCGACCCTCCGTCTCTACAGCTGGGCCGTTCCCTCCGTTTCGTTCGGCTCCTTTCAGAAGTGGGAGCCGGAATGGGATGCGCTCGCGGCGGGCGGGGCGCTCCACTTCGTCCGGCGGATGACGGGGGGCCGGGCGCTTCTTCATGATCGGGAGTTGACCTACTCCGTTGTCGCCTCCACGAAAGATCCGCTCTTTGCCGGAGGGATCAAGGAAACTTTTTATACGATTGCGAAAGGGCTCTTGGCCGGATTGGAATCGCTCGGCGTCGAGGCCGAAGTGTATGCCCCTCCCCGCTCGCAGCGACTCGAACGACCCTCGAATTCCCTCTGTTTTGCTTCGACCTCCTGGTACGAAATCACCGCCCAAGGAAAAAAGCTGATCGGAAGCGCGCAGCGGCGATGGACGAAACATTTTCTGCAACATGGATCGTTGATCTTGAAGAAAGGATCGGACCGGCGTTTCTCCTCCGAAAATCAGATCAGTCTTGATGCGCTTCTTCCTCTCCTGCCCGACGATGAAACCCTGTTTGCGGCGATGAAGGGAGGGTTCGAATCGGCTCTCTCAATCAATCTGGAGATGGGAAGCCTCACCCCGGAGGAAGAAGAAGTCGCCGCCCGCCTCGTCAAAGAAAAGTATGGAAATCCCGCCTGGACCCTTCGGAGAGAAACCCCTTAGCCGCTGCATCCTCCCTTATTCGGGCCTTATTCAGGCCTTATTCAGGCAAGCGGGTGCAGAACGCTTTGTAGGCCTCGATACAATCGAAATCGCCGTTCGGACAGACCATCCCGACCAGCTTCAGCATACAATCTTCCGGTCCGGTCATGTTGGGCGGGGGCTTGAGGATCTTCTTCGGAGGAGGTTGCGACGCGATGTTCTCGACCAGATTCATCCCGTCCTCGGAAAGATCATCCGGTTTTTCTCTCCCGCGAAACTCGATCTCCCCCTGCTCATCCTCCCCTTTTTCGGGAGGGAAGACGGGAAACTCTCTCTTCCCTCCGAAAGGGTCGTCCCCTTCTTCCTCAATATCCTTGGAAGAAAAAAGCTGCACGTCGAGATTGCTCGGGCCGCCGGACCCCTTCCGATCGATCAGGACCAGGAACGGATTGCCGAAGAGATAATAAAAGACAATGTAATGGACCATCACCGAATAGAGGATGATGCGAGGGAGATCCTCTTTCGCCGATTGGTGCAAATCGAGGAGACGAGATTTCATAGAGCGGCCCTCTTGTCTCTCACATCATATCAGGCGTAAAGAAACGGTTTCAAGTAGGGGCGTATTGCAATACGCCCCTACGCAATGCAAATTTAACCCCGATCGGCATGGACAAGTTCGGGCGACGTTCGAACCTCTTCCGTCTCCTCCGCCTGCCGTTTTTTCGCAAAAAAGGTATATGCCGTCGGAATGATGAAGAGGGTCAGCAGCGTCCCCAGGCTCATCCCGCCGACGACGACCCACCCGATCTGCTGGCGGCTCTCCGCCCCCGCCCCCTTCGCCAGCGCCAACGGGACCGCGGCGAGGACCGCGGTGATCGCCGTCATCAAGATCGGACGCAGCCGGAGGACCGACGCCTCGATCACCGCCTCCTGCAGCTCTTTTCCCTGCTCCTGAATCTGGTTGGCAAACTCGACGATCAGGATCCCGTTCTTGGTCACCAGGCCGATCAGCATCACCATTCCGATCTGGCTGTAGACATTCAGCGTCCCCCCGGTAAGCCAGAGCGACAGCAGCGCCCCGGTCACCGCCAGCGGCACCGAGAGCATGATGACGAACGGATCGATAAAGCTCTCGAACTGCGCCGCCAGAACCAAATAAATGAAGACCAGGGCAAGGACGAAGGCAAAGTAGAGGCTCGCCCCCGCCTCCCTGAACTCCCGCGATTGGCCGTCGAGATCGGCCTTCGCCGTCGCCGGGAGGATCTCGGCCGCCGATTTTTCCAGAAATTCGATCGCCTCCCCCAAGGAATAAGTGGAGGCCAGATTGGCGGAGATCGTCGCGGAGCGAAGCCGATTGAAGTGGTTGAGCTCTTTGGGAGCGACCGTCTCTTTCACCTGAACCAGATTCGAGAGCTGCACCAACTGCTGATCCTTTCCCCGGACGAAAATCGAGGTCAGATCGGCCGGATTGGTCCGGTCCTTGTCGGCCAGCTTGATAATGACATCATATTGCTCCCCCTGCTCCTTGTAGCGGGTCACCTGGAGCCCGCCGAGGAGGGTCTGAAGGGTCCGGCCGATCTCGTCGACCCCCACCCCGACGTCGGCCGCTTTGTCGCGGTTGATCGTGACGTTTAATTGCGGCTTGTTGAGCTTCAGGTCGCTGTCGATGTTGGCGAGGCCCGGGTTGGCGCGCATTTTCTCCATCAGCCGATCGGTCAGCGTTTGAAGCTCCTCATAAGAATTCGCCTGAATGACGAATTGCACCGGGGGATTCCGGAAGTTCTGCCCGAGAGAAGGGGGATTGACCGGAAACGACAACACCCCCGGCAGGCCGAACATCTTCGGCCCCAGCGCGGCGGCGATCTCCTGCTGCTTCCGCGTCCGCTCCTCCCACGGCTTCAGGCTGACGAACGAGAGGGCCGAATTGACCGGGTTCGGCCGCTCCAGACCGGGGGCGATCACCATAAAGTACGTCTTGATCTCGGGGACGTTGGAATAGAATTCCTCCACCTGCCGGGCATACTTGTCGGTGTAGGCCATCGTCGAACCTTCCGGAGCGATCATCACCCCGATAATCGTCCCGCGGTCTTCGAGCGGCGCCAATTCCGATTTGAGCGACATGAAGAGGAGAACGCTCGCCCCCGCGAAGATCAACCCGAGCAAGACCACCAACCCCCGCGCCCTCAACGACCCGGCCAGGAGCCTTCGATAGCCGTTATTCATCGCCTCAAACCAGCGCTCGGTGACGGTGTAGAACCGGCCCTGCTGCGCCTGATGCTTTAAGATTCTTCCCGACAACATCGGGGTGAGGGTCAGCGCGACAAAACCGGAGACAAGGACTGCCCCCGCCACGGTCAGGGCGAACTCGATGAAGAGCCTTCCGGTGGTGCCGGTGATAAACGCCAGCGGAACGAAGACGGCCGAAAGGGTGATCGTCATGACGACCACGGCAAAGGCGATCTCGCGGCTCCCCTCGAGCGCCGCCTGACGCCGCGGCATCCCCCCCTCGATCCGGCGGTAGATATTCTCCATCATCACGATGGCGTCGTCGACCACCAGACCGATCGCCAGCACCAGCGCCAGCAGCGTCAAGATATTGACCGAAAACCCCATGATGTACATAAAAAGGAAAGCGCCGATCAGCGAGACGGGAATGGCGATCGACGGGATCAGGGTCGCCCGGAACGACCGGAGGAAGAAGAAAATCACCAGGACCACCAAAACCATCGCCTCCGCAATCGTCCGGTAGACGGCGTTGATCGACTTGTCGATGAAGACCGAGCTGTCGAAGGCGACCTGCAACCGCATCCCCTCCGGAAGCCCCGCGCTGATATTCGGCAGCTCCGCCTTGATCCCCTCGGCGACTTCCAGGGTGTTGGCGGTCGATTGTTTTACGATTCCCAGGCCGACCGCCGGGTTGCCGTTGACCCGGACCGCGTTCCGGTCGTCCTCCGCGCCGACTTCGGCATAGCCGACATCGCTCAAGCGGACCGGATAACCGTTGACCTCCCGAAGAATCAGCCGGTTGAATTCATCCGGCGTCTTCAAGTCGGTCTCGGTCAAGACCGTAAATTCGCGGAACCGGCTTTCGATCCGGCCCGACGGCACATCGACATTCTGCGCGCGGAGGGCCATCTCGACATCACGCGGGGTCAATTGAAACGCCGCCAGGCGGTCCCGGTCAAGCCAGATCCGCATGGCGTAGCGGCGCTCGCCGCCGATGATGACGGTCGCCACCCCGTCGAGCGTCTGAAGACGGTCTTTCACAAAACGATCGGCATAGTCGGTGATCTCCAGCGGGGTATGCCGATCGCTGGAGAAGGCGATCCACATCACCGCTTGGGCGTCGGCTTCGATCTTTTGGACAATCGACTCCAGCGCCTCCTCCGGAATGGTCGCCCGTCCGCGCGCGACCCGGTCGCGCACATCGTTCGCCGCCGCGTCGGGATCGCGGTTCAGGACAAACTCGATCGTAATCTGGCTGACCTCCTCCCGGCTGATCGACTTCATCGTCTTGATCCCCTCGATCCCCGCCAGGGCGCTTTCGATCGGCCGGGTGATCTGGCTTTCGATAATCTCGGCGGAAGCACCGGGGTAAACGGTCCGGACCGAGACGACCGGCGGGTCGATCTTCGGATATTCCCGGACGGAGAGGCGCGTGTAGGAGATGACGCCGAGCAGGGTGAGGACCAGGCTCATCACCGTCGCGAGGACGGGACGGCGAATCGATATCTCGGGCAAATACATTTGGACTACCCTCCCGCCGGCGCCTTTTCAGGCGCGGCCTCTGTGGCCCCCACGGTCATCACCGGGGCGCCGTCGAAGAGCTTCATCTGCCCGGCGGTGATCACCGTCTCCTCCGGGCCGATCCCTTCGACAACTTCCACCCGGCCCTCTTTCCGAAGCCCCAGGCGGACCTTCGTCAATACCGCCTTTCCGTCGACCACACGGTAGACGAATTTATCCCCCCCCATCGGGACCACCGCCTGCTCGGGAACGAAGACGGCATTCTCCCGCTCGCCGAGGAGCAGCGTCACGCGGGCGAACATCCCCGGACGGAGCACCCCCGCCGGATTCGGCACCCGCGCGCGAACGAGAACGGTCCGCGTCGCATTGTCAATCCGCGAGTCGATCGCATAAATTTTCCCCTCGAAGAGCCGATTCGGATAGACGTCCACCCCGACTTGAAGCGACTGGCCGTCTTCGATCCGGTTCAAGTAGATCTCCGGGACACGGAAATCGACCTTGATCGAATCGGTATCTTCCAAATTGACGATCGCCTGGCCCGGCTGAACAAAGTCGCCCGGACTCACCTGACGGAGACCGAGTTGGCCGCTGAAAGGGGCGCGGAGGATCGATTTGTCGAGGCGCACCTGCGCGAGGGAGAGGCTCGCTTCCGACTCCTTTAATCTCGATTCGGCCTCATCGTACGCCCGCTCGGCGATCAACCCCTCCGGGCGCAGCTGTTTCGCCCGCTCGAAGTTCATCTTGTTCAGCTCGACGACCGCTTTGATCTGATTGAGCTGGGCCTGGAACTCCTCCGAGTTGATCGTGAGAAGAACGCTCCCCTTCGTCGCCCGCTCCCCTTCTTTGAACCGGATAGCGGTGATCCGGCCGGCGATCTCCGACCGAATCACCGTCGATTCATTCGCTTCCAGGGAACCGACGGCGGTGACTTCCAACCGTCCCGTTCCGGTCTGGACCCGCGCCGCCTCCACCGGCATCGCCGGGGGACCCGCGGCGGGGGCCGCCTGCGGCGGCTTGGCGTCGGATTTCCCCCCCTCGCCGCACCCGGCGAAAATCAGGAACACCGTCAAGAACGCCCCCATCTTCTTCAATATGCCACTCCATCGAACTCGATGTTTCATTGAGACCCGCTCCCTTATCTATAGAATCTACGGATTGTCTGTCGGTCCGCTTGAACCCTCATCACCCCGCCCCGCTTTTGGCGGCATTAAATCAAGGAAAACGCCGACCGCCCTTTCCACCTGGAGGATCGCCACCTCCCGATCATAGGTGGTGTTCGTGAGCTGGCGTTCCGCGCTGATCAGGGTGGCATTCGCATCGAGAACGTCGATGTTCGTGGCAAGACCTACCGCAAACTGCCGGGAGATCAGCGAAAAGTTCTCACGCGCAAAGGCGACCTGCGCCCTAAGGACATCGAGCTGAGAGGTAAGGGCATTCAAGTTCAGCAGAGAGCGCCGCACCTCGACGGAGATTTGATCCGACAGAAACGCCTTTTGCAGCAGCTGTTGACGATGACGGGACCTCGCTTGCGCCAACTCCGCGACCCTCAGGCGTCCCTCAAAAATGGGGAAGCTGAGGCTGAGAATCGCCGATCGATCGTTGGTGGTCAAAAAGGAGGTTTCCGGGTCTTGATCGATCCAGTTGTACCGCCCCTGTAGGCTGAGAGAAGGGAAAAAGGTCCCCTTGGCGATGCTGATCTGCTCTTCGGAAATCTTGACATTCGTCGACTGCAACGCGAGATCGGACCGCCGTTCGTGCGCCGTTTTGACCCACTCCGCCTCGCTCTGCTCCGAGAGGGTTAAGGAGGGCGGATCGGCGAGATTAAACGGCCCCTCGATCCGGGCGAAGAGCGCCAGTTGATCTTTCGTCGTTTCTTGATCGTTTCGGGCCCGGATCAATCGGGCGCGGGCGTCTGCCAGCTCCGCCTCGGCGCGCAACACCACCGTCTTGATCGCCTCCCCGACCCGAAAACGTTTCTCGGCATCGCGAAGATGGGCCTCCAACCGTTTGACCTCATTCTCCTCGATTTCGACATTACGCTGCGCCTTGAGCGCCTCGTAATAAGCACGGGCGACATCGAAGAGAATATTTTCGGTGGTCAGACTGAGGTCGAGCTTTCCCCCTCGGACACCGAGCTTCGCGCTCCGATAGGCGGCCGACGCCCGGCCGCCGGTATAGAGCGGCTGCTCGATCGTGAGATTAAACTGCTTTTGAGATTCGGGAAGCAGAACGCCGAACGGCCCTTGCTTCGCCTCCGACCGGCGGAGATAGCTCGCTTCGGTGTTGATGCTGGGATAGAGAAAGCTTTTCGCACGGTCGATCTCCCGCTCCGCCTGCATCAAATTCTCTCTGGAAATCCCGATCTGCTCGCTTTCGGCCATCGCGGAGCGATAGGCCTCTTCGAGCGTGACGACCTCCTGCGCAAATCCCTGAAAAGGATCGACGATAATCAGTTGAACCAACACAAGAAGAAAAACGCCCCTCCGGATCATGATTCACCTTCTCCCATGTTTATAGGTCTCGCTTGAACGTTTTAATGGACAACAGAAACATCACCAGTGTGAAACCGATCAAATAAAGGATATCTCCCCGGATCGCCTGCCAATCGGCCCCTTTGAAGAGGACCGATTTCAACGCATGGACCGAGTAGGTCTCCGGATTGACCCTGCTGAACGCCTGGAGCCACTTCGGGAAACTCTCCACGGGGTAAACCGCCCCGCTCGGGAAAAAAAAGATGACATTCAGAAAGCCGCCGAGCAGCCCGACGATCCGGGGATGATCGACCCGGGAAAGCAGGGCGCACATCATCGTCAGCAACCCCGTCGCCGTCAAGACGATCACCAGGACCACCGCCGAGAAGGAGGCGGCCCCCCCGGCGACCGGCACCTCGGTGATCCAGATCCCGGCGCCCAAGACCACGAGAGAGATCAGCGTCGTCACCAGCACCCCGCTGATCAGAATGCCGAGGATCATATCGATCTTCGTCAACGGCGTCGAGAGGTAGGCTTCGTGGACCCCCAGGAATCGGTCCATCACCAGATTGAACGCCCCGGTGATCATCGTTCCCATGAAGATCGCCATGATCACCGCCCCCGGCACGAGCGAGGCGTCGTAGTCGATTTTTCGATAAAGCTCGATCGGATACAGTTGCGGCACGCTCGGATCGGACCGGATCGGAAGCGCATCGACTTTCAACGAATTGAACGCCTCCGAGAGGCTCTGCTGCAGCGCCGCCGCCGAGACGCCGTCGGTATTGTCGAGGACCAGCCCTACCTGCGGCACGGTCCCCCGATCGATATTTTTCGAAAAGTCGGGGGGAATTACCACCGCTCCTTTGAACGTTCCCGCTCGAACCCCTTTCTCCGCCGCCACCGGATCGGCAAGATAAACGAGCCGGAAGGTGCTCGGTCCGGTCTCGATGGACCGGAGCCGGTCGAGCATCCGCTCGGCATACGGCCCCTGATCCTGATCGACAAAGGCCAAGGGAAGGTTCTTGAGACTCCCCTGAAACGAGTTCCCGATGATTAACAAATAGACCATCGGCAACAGAATGCTCGACAGAATCGCAATCGGATTCCGGAGAAATTTTCGAAGATCCCGTTCGACGAAGGCGAGCGTGCGCATTGTCATACGATCACCTTCCCCATCTTCTCGGCACGCCGGCGCCGATGAAGTAGCTGACTTTTTTGGTATCTTCGGCGCGGATCGATCGGCCGGTGTAGTGGATGAAGACATCCTCCAGCGTCTGCTGTTTGACGCTGATGGATTGGACCTTCACCCCCTGCTTCCGGATCACCTCCATCAAAATCGGGACCGACTGGGCTCCCTGATCGGCAAAGACGCGGAGCAATCCCTCTTCAACGACGACCTTGTGCACGGAAGGAAGCGATTCGAGAGAGGCCGGCAGGCCTTCCCGCTCTCCATCGATGGAGATCTCGATGATGTCGCTCCCGGGGATCTTCTTTTTTAAATTCTCCGGGCTGTCCATCACGACGATTTTTCCGGCGTCGATGATCGCGATTCGGTCGCAGAGCAGATCGGCCTCGTCCATATAATGGGTCGTCAAAAAGATCGTCAGGTTTTCGTTCTTTCGAAACTGTTGTAAAAGGTCCCAGACGACCCGGCGCGACTGCGGATCGAGCCCGATCGTCGGCTCATCGAGAAAGAGAATCTTCGGCCGATGAATTAACCCGCGCGCGATCTCCAGCCGGCGGCGCATCCCGCCGGAGTAGGCGGCGACGAGATCGTCCGCCCGCTCCGTCAGGCCGACCCGATCGAGAAGGTCCCCGATCCGCTCGCGCCGCTCTTTGTCGGAAACCTGATAGTACTTTCCATAAATGTCGAGGTTCTCCCGGCCGGTCAAATCGAGATCGGTCGTCATCGCCTGGGAGACGACACCGATCGACCGGCGGACCGCGTCGGGCCGTTTCGCCACATCGTGCCCGGCGACGATCGCCTCCCCCTCCGTCGGGTGGATCAACCCGGTCAAGATCCGGATGAGGGTCGTCTTGCCGGCGCCGTTGGGACCGAGCGACCCGAAACATTCGCCGAACGGCACGGTCAAATCGATATGATCGAGCGCGTTGAATGCGTCGTATCGCTTCACCAGGTTTTTGACGACGATCGCATTGGAAGGTTCGTCTTGAATCACGGATGATCTACTCCATCAACTTCGGCTTGGGTTCAACCGGCCCGACCGCCCGTCCCCGGCTCCGCCATCCTTGGACCTTCACGGCCATCCGATCGGCCACGACATAAAACGCCGGGACCACGAAAAGACTGAGCACGGTGGAGACGATCAGCCCGCCGATGACCGCCATCGCCATCGGGGAGCGGACCTCCGAGCCCGAGCCGAGGGCCAGCGCCGCCGGAACGGCCGCCATCATGGTCGCCACCGACGTCATCAAAATGGGCCGCAGCCGGACGGGTCCAGCGCGAAGCATCGCCGTTGCGGCGTCGAGCCCCCCTTCTTCCCGGATCTGAAGGGCGTAGTCCACCAGGATAATCGAGTTTTTCTTGACGATTCCCATCAAAAGGAGAAGCCCGATCATGCTGAAGATGTTCAAGCTTTTTCCGGCAATCAAAAGCGCGATGGCGGCGCCGGCGATCGAAAGGGGAAGGATCGTCAGAACGGTCACCGGGTGGAGAAGCGAGTTGAACTGCGACGCCAGGATCATATACGCCACCACGACCCCCAACAAGATCGCGAAAACCAGGCTCCCCATCGATTCCTGGAATGCCACACTCGCCCCCCCCAATACCGCATGGTATCCGATCGGCAACTCCTTGGAGAGCTGCTTCACGAGGGTGAGCGCTTCGTCCTGAGAGCGGCCCGGCGCGACATTGGCGAAAAAGGTGATCGCCCGCTCCCGATCGCTCCGTGTGATCGCCTGGAGGGCGGGACGCTCCTCATAGGTGACCAGCGAGGAGAGCGGAATCAGCTCGTCGGAGGCGCTTCGAACCCGGAGCCGCGACAGATCCTCCGGGCGCGAGCGCTGATCGGCCAGCAGCCGAAGCCGGACGTCGATGCGCCGCCCCTCGGTGCTGTACCTTCCAACCCGGAGCCCGCCGACCATCGCATTGATCGTCTGTGCCACCTTCTCGACCGAAATCCCCAGGTCGGCCGCGCGGGCCCGGTCGGGCGAAATCCGCAATTCCGGCATCCCGACCTGATAATCGCTGTCGAGATCGATCACCGCGCCGCTCGCCGAAAGCTTCCGCTCGATCTCCCGGCTCACCTCGACCAAACGGTCCCAATCGGGCCCCCGGACCGAAAACTCCACCGGGAAACCCCGCTGCGCCGTGAAGCCCTGCTGCGAGAGATCCTGGACGACCGCCCGCACCCCCGGATAAGAGTTGATCTCCTTTCGGATCACCGCGGCGAATTCCGCCTGGCTGAGGTCGCGCTCCCTGGGAGGAACCAAGGTGACGAACATGACGCCGGTATTGACGCTGCCGCCCCCGAATCCGCCGACGATCGCATAGGCCCGGGCCACTTCCGGCCGGGCGTTCATGAAGGCCTCGGCCCGATGGAAAATTCGATCGGTCTCGGCCAGGTTGGACCCGACCGCGGTTTGAAGTCGGACCAGCAGACGACTCTGATCCTGCGAAGGGACGAACTCTTTCGGCAATCGGGTCAGCACCAGGAACGAGCCGGCGAAAAGGACCGCCGCCAGACAAAGGATGGCTACCGGCCACCTCAGCCCGCGCGCGAGCAGCCCGCTGTAGGCGTGGGCGAGCCACTCGAATCCACGATCGCCCCACTGCCCGAGCCGGCTCCGCCCCTCCCGCGAGGTGGAGAGAAACTGGGCGCAGCGGGCCGGCGCCAGGGTGATCGCCTCCAGATAAGAAAGCATCACCGCCACGCTGAGGGTGACGCCGAACTGGAGGAAGAACCGGCCGATGACCCCCTTCATGAAAATCACCGGAATGAAGATGGCGATAACCGCCAGGGTCGCCGCCAGCGCGGCGAACTTGATCTGCTCCGTCCCCTCCCGCGACGCGCGGACCCGGTCTTTCCCCTCTTCCGAATGGCGGAAGATGTTCTCCAGAATCATGATCGCGTCGTCGACGACGATCCCGACGGCGAGCGAAAGGGCCAGCAACGTAAAGGTGTTCAGGGTGAATCCGAGGAAGTAGATCGTGGCGATCGTTCCCAACAGCGACATCGGAATGGCGAGGACGACGTTCAGGGTGCTCGACAGGGAGCCGAGAAAGAGCCAGCAGACGACCGCCGTCAGGATCACCGCCATCACCAGCTCGAACTCGACCTCATGGACCGACTCTTCGATGAATCGGGTGGAGTCGAAGTTGACCCCCAATTCCATCCCTTCCGGGAGGGTCGGCCGCAGCTCTTCCATCGCCTGCCGGATCCCCCGGGCAAGCGCGACGGCATTCGCCCCCCGTTGTTTCTTGATCCCGAGCCCCTGCGCAGGTGCCCCCGCGACGCGCGAGAGCCGGCGGATATCCTCGAAGCCGTCCTCCACCAGCGCGACGTCTTCCAGATAGACGGGGGCCTCTTTGGTGTTGCCGACCACGATCCGGCGGAAGGTGGAAAGATCGAGCGCCTCCCCCAGAATCCGGACGTTCACCTCGCGCCCCTCGGTCTCGATTCGCCCCGCGGGAAGCTCGACATGCTCCCGCTGAAGCGCCTCGATGACGTCGGTCACCGTCAGCCCCTTTTCATCGAGCCGGGTCGCGTCGAGCCAGACGCGGATGTTCCGCTCAACGAATCCCCCCATGATGATCTCGCCGATCCCGGGGACGGTCTGCAGTTTTTCCTTCAGCCGATAGCGGGCGAAATCGCTTAAGACCCGCGGCGGAAAAGGGCCGGAGAGGCCGACCCACATGATCGGCTGATCTTCCGGGTTGGTCTTTGAAATAACCGGAGGATCGATGTCTTCCGGCAGGCGCCGTTGGGCCTGGGAGACCTTGGACTGGACATCCTGCATCGCCAGATCGACATTCCGGGCGAGGTCGAGCTCCACCGTGATATTCCCCCCGCCCTGTCGCGACGAAGAGGTGATCGACCGGACCCCTTCCACCTGAACGACCGCCTCTTCAAGGATCTCGATCACGTCGTGCTCGACCACTTCGGGGGCGGCCCCTTCCCAGGTCACGTTGATCGAGAGGGTCGGGAAGTCGACGTCGGGGAATTGGCTGATGCCGATCCGAGTCGCCGCAATCCCGCCGAAGACGACGGTGGCGGCCATCAACATCCAGGCGAAAACGGGCTTTTTGATGCAGATGTCGGTGAGATTCATCGCTGCTCCCCTCCGCGATTCGGATCGGCGGGGGTGCCGCCCCCTTGCTCCGGTGTCGATGTCGGTCCGCCGGAGGGAGTTTCCTCCTTCTCGGCGATCCGAACCTGCGCCCCTTCTCGGAGCGCCTCCGCGCCCCGGATGACGAGCACCTCACCCGGTTGAACGCCGGATCGGACCTCGACGCGGCCTTCGGCCGTCCGCATCCCCAGGGTGAGGACCCGTTCTTTAGCAATTCCCTCTTCCACCACGAAAGCAAGGAAACCCTTCTCGCTGGGACGGATCGCCGTCTGCGGGATCACCGGGGTCTCCGCCGTGACTTCCAATGGGATGCGGACCTCGGCAAAAGTCCCCGGCCGCAACTCCTTTCGGTTCGGATCATTCACTTCGCCCGTCACCGCGACCATGCGCGAGGCCGGATCGGCCGAACCGGCCACATGGGTCAACACCGCCGAATAGACTCGCTGACTCCCCCGAACGGTAAAGCGGGCCGACATCCCGGGACGAAGCGCCGCCGAATCTTGCTCCGGCACGCGGAAACGAAGCAGGAGCGGCTCCCGTCGAATCAACGTGGCCAATACTTTTCCGGGCTGGACATACTCTCCGGTTTGAACGGTGCGGGTCTGAATGATGCCGACGACCGGGGCCTTGGTAAAGGCGTCCCGGAGGTTGAGCTCGGCGATCTCCAGCGCGGCGCGCGCTTGGGAGAGCTCCGCCGAAGCGGTCTGAACGCGGGTCCGAAAGGTCTCGATCTCTTCCCCGATGATCAGCCCCGGATTTTTCTCATTCACCGCCTCCCGGCGGGCCAACGCCGCCTCGGCATCGACCTTCGCCGCTTCGGCCTTATCTAACACGGCGCGGGCCGATTCGACCGCCAACCGGAATCGATCCGGCTCGATCTCAGCAAGAATTTTGTCCGCCTTGACCGTCTCTCCTTCGCTGAAGTGAACCCGTTCGATCACGCCGGCGACGCGCGCCGTGACCTGAACCGTTTCGAATGCTTCAACCGACCCGACCGCGGTCACCTGATATTCGACCCGGCGGCTCTCGATCTTCTCGGTCTCGACCGGAAAGGCGACCGGCGGTTTTCCTCCCTGCCGTCCTTTGGCCGTAGAAGAGCCGGCATTGTCGGCGCACGCCGTCGCCGTCAAAATCAACGTAAGGAGCAACAGGGCCAAGATCGGGTTTTCAGACCTCACGGGGTCACCTCCATTCCAAAGGGATCGAATCCAAGGGCGGCCCGCAGATTCAGATGCGAAAGCCCCTGTCCGTAACGGGCCTGCACCAGGGCGACTTCCGCGACAAAACGCTGAAGATTGGCGTCGGCCACCTCGAGGGCGCTTGCCAGCCCCTGGCCGTAGAGAACAGCGACCTCCTCCGCATTCCGCTCCCCCATCTGAGCCGCCGTGGCCGCCTGCCGGGTCGCCGTCCGGTTGCTCTCCAGGTCGACGAGGGCGCGGTGGACATCGAGTGCCACCCGACGCCGCGTCGCCTCCACTTCCAATGCCGAACTTCGGGCCAGGGCATTTCGCTCGGCCCGATCGGCCTGCCGCTCTCCGCCGTCGTACAACAGCCAGGTCAGATTCAGCCCGATCAGCCACTCGCGGCTTCGGCTCTCGGCGTCGGAACCGGCCTCTTGTTGAAACTGTCCGGTCAGCCCCAAGATCGGGATGATCCTCCGAGACGGCTCCTCTGCAAAGGCGCGCAGCGCCTCGGTCTGCTCATGACCAGCGGCAAGATCGAGCCGGCGCGTCTGCGCCTCCGCGATCAACCGTCCCGGTTCGGCCATCTGGGGAGGGTTCAGCAACGCGTCGGGGATCACCAACGCTCCCCGAATCTCGGAGACGATCAAGAACCCCAGCTGCAGACGGGCCAGTTCGGCCTCTCCGCGGGCCAACGTCGCTTCCCTCTCCGCGTTGGCCAGCTCCAGTTCGGCCCGGGTGACGTCGTTCGAGCTGACGAGTTTCGCCTCAAAACGGACCCGGGTGTCTTCGAGCGTCTCCCGGGCGAAGGCCTCCCTCCGCTCCGCAGCCGCTTGGACCTGTTCGACGCCGAGCGTTCTTAAGAAAGCATCGGCCGCCTCAAACGCCAGAAGACGTTTATCCTCCTCGGTGCTGAAGCGGGCCGCGACATGCTCGTGTTTGGCCTGACTATAAAGCGGAAAAGCCCGCGCATCGAAGAGAGGGAGGTTCAATGTAATCGTCCCCAACAAAGACTCGGGATCCCGATCGAACCGGCTCCCGTCGTCTTCGCCGTCGTCAAAACCGCTTCGAGAATATCCACCGGTGGCGGTGAGATCGGGGAAAAAGAAAGCGCGCGCTTTTTTCACCCGGGCCGCCGCCGCCGCGAGCTGCGCGTCGGCGATTTCTGTCCGTTCGTTCCGTGTGAGAGCGAGCCGAACCGCCTCTTCGATCGTCAGCCCTTCTTCTTGGGCCGAGGCCGCATCGATCGAAGAAAATCCGAAAAGGCTCATCAGAGAAAAAACCACCCAAAACCTCCCGCCGGCGCTCAAGCCGGCCGCTCCCATCCGCCGAAGCTGCATCCTTTGCTACTTCTCCATCTCGTTAACGAAAATTCGCACCCTCGCCGTCATCCCCGGCTTCAACAGCCCCTCCGGAGAGAGGGCGCGGACCTTCACGCGAAAGGTCTTGATGTCCTGCCTTCCCCGGGTGACATCGCGCTGCGTCGCAAATCCCCCCTCCGCCCCGACCTCGGAGACCTTTCCCTCAAACACCCGATTCGGAAGAGAGCCGACGAAAATCTCCGCACGCGCGCCGATCCGCACTTTCCCGACCTCTCCCTCTTCCAGGTTGACCCGCGCCCAAACCGAATTCGGATCGATCAACGTCAGGATCGTCGCCCCCGGCGAGACCATCTCCCCGGCTTCGAATGCTTTTAAGGTCACCACCCCTCCGATGGGAGCATGAATCTCCGTCTCTTTTAACCGGATCTCAACAAGGTTGAGATTGGCCTGCCGCTGTTTTAGCTCCGCCGCCGCCGATCGCGCTTCCGCCTCCGCCGCCTTCAACTCCGCGCCGGCCAATTCCAGCCGGGTCCGGGCGCTGTCCCAGTCGGAATCGGAGACCAATCCCTCCTGACGGAGGGACGACAGACGATCGATGTTCCGCCGGGCGTCTTCCAGCGTCGCTTTTGCCTTTTCGATCTGGGCCCGCGCGTTGACCAGGCCCGCCTCCCCCCGCTGGACGTTCGCCTCCGCTTGGGCCACCTGGGCCGCGATCTCCCGCTCGTCAAGACGAACCGCCACGGCATTCACCGGAACGGGATCTCCCTCCTCGTAGGGAAGGGCCTCGATCCGCTCGGCGATCTTCGAGCTGAGATGCAACTCCGTCGCCTCAATGATCCCGACCCGCTCGATGTAGTCCGATTCAGGCGGCTTTCTGAAAAAAGGAAAGGCGGCAAAAGAGAGAACCAACGTGAGCAGAATGAAGAGGACGACCATCGTGCGGGTTTTCATCAGGGCTTGTCCCGGGATCGGCGGTTTTAATTCTCACACTTTTTGATGCCGCGAAGGAATACATCGATCAAACACTTCAAAAAATGCTCCGGCGGAACGTCGGTGACGGTCTTGCCGAGCAAGATCTCTTGAAACAGAAAAAAGGCGACGAGCGATCCGCTGAACTGGCGGGCCAGCAAAACCGGCTCCATCTCGCGGATCTCCCCCCGCTCCATCCGCTTCTTGAGGAAGGCGCCGAAGCGGAGCATGTTGTTTTCGTAGATCAGTTTCGGAATGAAGTAGTCTTTATCCTTCTCGAAAAGACGGGCCTCCGCCAGCATGAGGGTGAAGATCTCTTTGCGATTCCGGAGGTTCTCCAACAGGTGGGCGCCGATCTTCAAAACCGCTTCCTCGATCGGCAACGACTCGACCTGATCGATCTGCTCGAAGACCACGCCGTCGCAGACCGATCCCTGAACGATGGCCTTGAGTAGGTCTTTCTTCCCCTGAAAGTAATGATAGATAAGACCTTCCGTAATCCCGGCCTCCCGGGCGATGTCGCGGATGCTCGTGGCATCGTATCCATTTTCCGAGAAAAGCCGGAGGCTGACCTCCAGAAGCTCTTTTCTACGGCGCTCCGCTTTGTCCGACCGGGATGTTTGAGGTTTGGCAGGCATAATGACCCAATTTACTAAACGTTTACTCAGTAGTCAAGTGAATGTTATTTATTTGACAAAAAGGAAGAAAAAAGTATTATATGCTTGAGGCTGAGGCATTTCCGGATGTCTCTTATTTTCTTTATAAAATGGAGCCAAGATGAGTCGAACAGAAGGATCTCCTCTCCGGTTCGTTTTTTTCTTATCCGCTTTTTTTTATATCTATTCAATCGCTTCGATTGTAAATGCCTCTCTCGAAACAGGCCATCCTTCTTCCGTCGATTTGGTCAGCTCGACTTCGGACTCGACTTCGGAGGAAGGAACCGCCGCTCCCCCCGACCGATCGACCCCTCTTGAAGAGATCGAAGAAGAGGAGCACCTCCCCGAAGACTTTTTTGATCTTCTGACGTTGGAGCTTCCCCCGGATACGCTCCCTTTTTCCATGCAGACGATCATGGCGGATCCGTCCGACCCCTCGATCACCTACGATGTCCCGATGGTCTTTAACGAGCTGGTCAACGATTACATCATCTTTTTCCAGACCCGGTTGAGAGATAAATTCGAGCTCTGGCTCGCGCGCTCCGGCCAATATACCACGCTGATGCGGGACATTCTGCGGGAGCATCAACTCCCCGAAGACCTGGTCTTTCTTTCTCTGATCGAAAGCGGATTTAACCCGAAGGCCTTCTCCAGAGCAAAAGCGGCCGGTCCCTGGCAATTCATTCAAGGCACCGGGAAAAAGTATGGGTTGAGAATCGATCAGTGGATCGATGAACGGAGGGATCCGGTCAAATCGACCGTCGCCGCCGCGAAATATCTCAGAGATCTCTACGGGCTGTTCGGATCGTGGCCCCTCTCAATGGCTTCCTACAACGCGGGAGAGGGAAGGATTATGCGCGCCATGGCCCGAACAAAGGCGGAAGATTTTTGGGAACTAAAACAATCGCACCACATCCGTCTTGAGACGAAGAACTATGTTCCGAAATACATGGCGGCGACGATGATTGCGAGGAACCCGCAGAAATATGGATTCTCCGTCGAATATCTTCCCCCCTTCACTTACGACGAGGTGGAAATTCCGAAAGCGACGGCGCTGAGGACGATCGCAAAGGCGGCGGGGGTCACGGTGGCCGAGATTAAGACGTACAATCCGGAATTGAAAAAAGAGACCACCCCGCCCGGCTACCCCCGCTACCGCCTGAAGCTCCCGACCGGAACGCGCGAAACATTCCTGGCGAACTTTTCCCCGAATTCAAAAAGAGAACCGATGTTGGGCGAGGGCCAGCGGCATCGCATTTCCAGGGGAGAAACGGTCAGTTCCATCGCCCGGATGTATGAGGTCAGCATCGAAAGCCTGCTTCTGGCGAACGGACTGAACAGAAAGAGCACCATCCGGGCGGGGGACTATCTGACCATTCCGACGGAAAAACACCGCATTTCAAGAGGAGAAACCCTCAGCTCGATCGCGCGAAAGTACGACGTCAGCGTCGGAAGCCTTCTGCGGGCCAATCAGTTGAGAAGAAACAGCATGATTCAGGCGGGGCACTACCTGATCATCCCCACCGAAGACTGACCTTCTATATTCTACAGACCGATCCGTTCCCCGTTATTTCTTTCCGGTTTCCGCGGGGGCGGATGCTCCCGCCGGGGGAGTCGATCGTTCTGCCGGTTCCGTTCCGGAAGGGGCCGGCGTCGATGCGGTCGGGGGATTCAGGAGATCCATCCGGACTTTCGCTTCAACCCCCCAGGGAGACTTTTCGAAATCCTCCGAAACCTTTTTGTAGATCTCGACCGCCTCGTTCTTTTTATTGCTCATTTCCAAGGCGCGCGCCAATTCAAAACCGGCCTGGTCTCTGCTGTTGCCCCCTTCCGCTTCATACGAGGCGCGGAAGTGTTTCAACGCCGATTCGGGATTTCCTTTTTTCTGGTAGAGATACCCCAGCTTCAGATGAGCCAAGGAGGCGAGGTTTTTTTGATCGGCGTTTTTTTCCAGGAAAGCGAGATAGCGTTTCTCCGCCGCATCGTAATCCTTGAGTTCAAAATAGACGTTGCCGCTCTCATACAACGCCATCCGCGCCACGTCGGTCCGAGGATGTTTTTCCACGATTTCATCGTAGAGGCTGGCCGATTTTTTCAACCGCTCCGTCTTGTCCATGATGTCCGGCTCGGGCTCCGGCTTTCCTTCCTCGATCGGCTGCGGAAGCGGCGGGGGCTCATGGAAGAGCCGGAACGCCTCCGCTTCAATCGCGGCGGCTTTTTTCTCGGCCTGTTGGTTCAGGAACCAACCGGTGATGAAGACGGCGATGAGGGCAAGCGCGATGCCGATTCCCCCCCAGATCCATTTTGGGTTGGATCGGACCTGCTCGACCAGCTCCTCCGATCGGGTGACCAGGCGAAGCGGCGCTTCATCCCTCTTCTTTTGAACTCGAATTTTATGGGGCATTAAAAGACTCCTTTGATCAAAACCGAGCTATCCTATGAAAACGGGGAGCGATTGTCAAGTAAACGGTGGACGAAACGAAGGACTTTCCGACTTTATCGCGGAGTCGCCCGAGGCGGCCCATTTATTGACAAGCGCGAGGGCCCGTGGTACCTTGCCATTTCATTCCCGCTGATTTTACCATGAAACCCTCGAAAACGTCGCGTGATCCGATGAAGAAAGAAGAAACCGCTCCATCCGCTTCGCACACGCGTGCGGATCAAAACTCGCCACCGAAACATCTCCTTCACCATGCGTAAACTCATTCATGAAATCGGTCTCGATATCTTCACCCCCTTCTATAAAGATCCCCCCTTTCTCCTCGCCCTCGGCGCAGGAGGTTTCTTTTGGCTTCTTCTCGCTCAGGTTCAGCCGCTCACGCCGATGGCGCCGCGTCAGATCTTCTCGACCCCCTTTTTATTCCTGGTCGTTTGGCAGCCCTGGTTTGAAGAGATCCTTTTTCGCGGTTTCCTCCAGGGAACGTGGGCCGACCACCCCCGGGGAAAGCGCTCCTTTTTTGGTATCACCGGCGCAAATGCGCTGGTCTCGCTTTTATTTACGATCATGCATTTCTGGACCCACCCTCCCCTCTGGGCCGTCTCCGTTTTTTTCCCCTCCCTCCTATTCGGATACTTTCGGGATCGCTACGGAAGCCTCTACCCTTCGATCTTCCTCCATATGTTTTACAATGGGGGATATTTTTTTCTGACGGGACTCCCCGCTTGACGGGAGAGCGGCCTTTTTGTTGACAAAGAAACCAGGGGCGTATAGAATCGGACTCGCTCTGATTTACTCATTTTTTCACTGAAATCACACGATCTCATGAAAACAATCGGCATCGTCTTAAAGCCCGATCATCCCAAAGGGAAGGCCGTCCTTGAGAAGCTGATCCCCTGGCTTCAGCAACAGGGAAAAGAAGCCCTCATGATCGATGTCGCCAAGAAAACCATCCCGCGCTCCCTCGACATGCTCATCGTCCTCGGGGGAGACGGAACCCTCCTCTCGGCGGCGCGATTGGTGGAAGCGCTCGATATCCCGATCCTCGGAGTGAACCTCGGCAGCCTCGGTTTTTTGACGGAGGTCACTCTGGATGAGCTCTATCCGACCCTCGAGAAAATTTTCAAAAACCAGTATGTCCTCGACCCGCGCTTGATGCTCAAATCGTTTATCCGGCGCGGTGGGAAAGAGATCCCTCAACCGCGGGTCTTAAATGATATCGTCGTCGGCCATGGAACGCTGGCGAAGCTGATCAAGCTGGAGATCACCATCAACAACCAATTCGTCACCGCGCTGCGGGCCGATGGTCTGATCATCGCCACCGCCACCGGCTCCACCGCTTATTCGCTCTCCTCCGGCGGGCCGATCGTTCACCCATCTGTCGATGCCGTCATTCTCACCCCGATCTCCCCCCATATGCTGACCAATCGTCCGATTATCATTCCTTCTAGCGTGGCGGTCGATGTTGTTTTGAAAACCGCCGAGAAGGGCCCCCACGTCACGGTCGACGGGCAAGAGATCTTTCCCCTGGAAGAAAACGACATCGTCCATATCGAGGCCTCGGAGCGGCGGCTGAAATTAATCCAATCCCCCCATCGGAATTATTATCAGGTCCTCCGGCAAAAATTGAAATGGGGAGAGGGATAATGCCCGATCGCAACGGATCGCTCCAGACGGCCGCTTTCCTCCGCCGGGTTGTATTTCTTTCCGCGACCCTTCTCCTTTTGGCCGCCGGGATCGGCCGGGGGCAGCCCCTTCCCCCCCCCGAAGCGGCCTCCCTCTGGACCGGCTGGCAGATCGGCCAGGTGGTAATCCGGGCGTTGGCCGTCCAAGGGGATGAGGTTTGGATCGGGACGTCGAACGGCCTGATCCGATTCAATCGGAAAAGCGAGACGCATCAGATCTACAATACGAAGTCGGGGCTCCTGTCGAACGTGGTCGTCTCGATTCGCTTCGATTCGAAAGGGTCCGCTTGGATCGGCACCTACGGCGGCGGGCTGAGCCGGTTCGACGGCGGCGCGTGGGAGCACTTTACCCCCTATGGACGGGGCCCGAAGACGTATGGCCCCGAGTGGGTCCTGTACAATCCGAAAAACGGATTGGGGGACCTCTGGGTGTATGACCTCCTCTTCGAGCCGAACGGAACGATGTGGGTCGCCACCTGGAAAGGGGCGAGCCGCTTCGACGGAAAAGGTTTTGTGACCTATACGATGGACGACGGCTTGGTCGATAAGTGGGTCTATACGATCGAGCGCGAGCCCTCCGGAGTCCTCTGGTTCGGCACCGAGGGAGGGGTGAACCGGTTCGACGGAAAAACGATGAAGGGATGGACCCACCGCGACGGTCTCGGCGCCGCGGTGGGGAATTCGAAAGCGCGTCCGCCGTCCGGCGATGAATATGAAGAGGGACCGGCGCATCACCAGCAAGACCGAAAAGAAAATCAAGAGGCCAACCCCAATTATGTCATCTCCTCGGCGATCGACGGCGAAGGGACCAAATGGTTCGGGACCTGGGGGGGAGGGCTTTCTCGTTTCGACGGAAAGCGCTTCAAAAACTACACGACCGCCGACGGTCTGGCGGGAAACATCGTCAACGCCATCGAGATCGACAAACAAGGGGTGATGTGGATCGGCACCAATAAGGGGGTCAGCCGGTTCGACGGGAAGAGCTTCAAAAACTTTAACACGATGAGCGGCCTTTTAGGAGATTACGTCTATTCGATTGCGATCGACCCCGACGGGAACAAATGGTTCGGGACCTTCGGCGGGGTCAGCCGATATTCGGGAAGGTGAGAAACAGGCCGCTTCAGGAGCAAAGGAGGGAATGGAGATGGACGAAGTCGAGGCAGGACGGGCAAAGTTTCTGGAAGTTCTCAAAAAGATCGATCCGAAAGCCGAAGGGGTGATTCCGGTTCGCTCGACAAACAACAATTTCCTCATCTCCCTCTCAAAAGGAAACGCGAGGAAGTTCATCACCGTAACGGAAGACGATCTGATCGACATGGTGGATGATGATTTGATCTGCGAAGGGGTCGAAACCCAAATCAGGGAAGCGCTGGAGGCAATGAGAAAGTCGGGATGACGCTTCAACCATCGCGCCCTTTCGTTCCGATTGGAAAAAGCCCTTGTTAAACCGATGAGAAAATCCTCAGTTAGGACAGGCATTCTCGCCCTTATTTAATTCTCCGATCTCTGCGTCTCCTTCAACCGATGATCGCTTGGCGAGGGGCAACGACTCCGCCCTTTTCCAGGCGCACCTTGAACGATCGCATGACATCATGGGAATCCGCATAGAACAATGAGGTGGTAGAATGTTTATCACCCATGAAAAACAGTATCCATTTCACAATTCGTTAGGAGGGATCGACTCAGAATATGAATACGTTGTCTCTTGGGATCGAAGGATGGAGTTACGCCGACCTCTATGATCCCCTTCGGCTGAAGGAACTGGCGGAAATGTTTTACCGATCGGTTGAAGCGTCCGATCCCGATCTCGGCCGAAGCTACGCGGCATACCGTGAAAGCGGGGGAAAAGAGATCTCCCCCGTCGACGAATCGAACCTGATCGTGGCGCTCGCTCCCCACCTGGACCGATTCGTCTCGCGCCTCTTTCGAATCGAGCCGGCCCTCTCCGTAGAAGTACAACGGGCCGAGGCTGAAAAGCCGATTTTCGACTTCAAGCGCGATTTCGTGATCAAGCGGGCGTTGAAAGCAATCCCTTCTTCCGCCGTGGCGGAGTTCGACCTCAAAAAGCTCGATCGTCAGATGGAGATCTTGGAAGCGGTCATCGCCCCCCAGGTGCAAGGAGACCGCGAGCGGTCGATCGCCGTCGCCGCGGTTCAGTTGATGGAGATCGAGCGGGATCTGATCCGAAAGGCCAAAGGGCAGCAGCAGGTCGACGCCGAGCCGGGCCGGAAGCGGCTCGCCGAAATCTGCGACCTGCTCCGGAGCGATCCGGCGCGCCGCCCGTTTTTTGAAGACCGTCTTCCTTCCCCCTCTGCACTCGATTCAATCCCGACGGCGGCCGAAGCGGCCACGCGCCTCCTTCAGATTCCGGAGCAGTGGGTCGCCCTCCATGCCCATCGGCCCGATGCGAAGGCCCGCGTCAAAGAGTGGGTCTCGTTCCGTTTCCCGGAGAAGATCGACTTCATGCATCTGGTGGAGACCCGCCCGATCAAAGAAGATCTCCCCGAAGCGATCCAGGGACCGGAAGAGCACCGGCGACGGCGGGACGGGTTCGTTCTGACCGACCCCCGTTTCGATCTCCGGCAGGTCTTCAACGAGGTCCACTACTGCATCTTCTGCCATGAGCGGGAGAAAGATTCCTGCTCCAAAGGCTTCATCGAGAAGGACGGAAAAATCAGAGAGAACCCCCTCGGCATCCCCCTGACCGGCTGCCCGCTCGATGAGAAGATCTCGGAAGCCCAGCTGCTGAAGCGGGACGGCGCGACGATCGGGGCGCTCGCGACGATGATGATCGACAATCCGACGATCCCCGCCACCGGCCACCGGATCTGCAACGATTGCATGAAGGGATGCGTCTATCAAAAACAGGAGCCGGTCAACATCCCCCAGATCGAGACCCGAATGCTCACCGACTGTCTCGATCTGCCGTGGGGCTTTGAAATCTACAACCTTCTCACCCGCTGGAATCCGCTCAACGTAAAGCGCCCCTATCCCCTCCCCTTCCACGGGAAAACGGTCCTGGTCGTCGGAATGGGTCCGGCCGGTTTCACCCTGGCCCAGTATCTCCTGAATGAAGGATTCGGCGTCCTCGGAATCGACGGCTTGAAGATCGAGCCGCTTCCGAAGGAATGGGTCGGCAATGGAAGCGCTCCTCCCAAACCGATCGAGTGGGTCTCCGAAATTTACGAATCGCTCGACGAGAGGATCATGGCCGGATTCGGCGGGGTCGCGGAGTACGGCATCACCGTCCGGTGGGACAAAAACTTTTTGAAGCTGATCTACCTCTCCCTCGTCCGAAACGCCCACTTCCGGGTCTACGGCGGGGTCCGGTTCGGCGGGACCTTGACGATCGAGGACGCCTGGCGGCTCGGCATCGACCACATCGCCGTCGCCACCGGGGCGGGACGCCCGACCATCGTCGAAATGAAAAATAATTTGATCCGCGGGGTCCGAAAGGCGAGCGACTTCCTGATGGCGCTCCAGCTGACCGGCGCGGCCAAGCGGAGCAGCATGGCGAACCTTCAGGTGCGGCTGCCGGCGATCGTGATCGGCGGGGGCTTGACCGCGACCGATACCGCGACGGAGCTGATGGCCTACTATCCGCTGCAGGTGGAAAAGATCCGGGAGCGTTACGAGGCCCTCCGCCGGGAGTTCGGCGATGAGCAGATCTGGTCGATGTACGACGCGGAGGAAAAAGAGATCTTGGAAGAGTTCCTCACCCACGCAGAAGAATGCCGGCGCGAACGGGCGCGGGCCGCCGAGGCGAGGGAAGAGCCCGACTTCACCCCGTTGGTCCGGTCTTGGGGCGGGGTCTCAATTCTCTATCGAAAGAGCCTGTCCGACTCCCCGGCTTATCGGCTGAATCATGAAGAAATCGTCAAGTCGTTCGAAGAGGGGATCTTTTTCGTCGAGAACATGAGCCCGGTGGAGTGTGTTCCCGACGCACACGGCGCCGTCAAGGAAGTCACCTTCGAGCGTCAGAAAAAAGACGAGAAGGGAAAGTGGCGCGGCTCGGGTGAGATCATCCCCTTCCCGGCGCGGAGCGTCTTCGTGGCGGCCGGGACCTCTCCCAACATCATCTACGAGAAAGAATGGCCCGGAACTTTCCAGCTCGACAAGAAGAACAAGTTTTTCCAGAAATACGAGCCGAAGTGGAACGGAAAGCCCGAGCCGGAGCTGATTCAAATTGAAGGATGGGATACCGTCGCCACCGACGTCCCGAGCCTCTTCACCTCCTATCAGAACGAAGGGCGCTACATCACTTTCTACGGAGACAATCACCCGATCTATGCCGGGAACGTCGTCAAGGCGATGGCGTCGGCGAAGAAGGGCTATCCCTACGTCGTCAAACTCTTCGAGAAAGAGATCGCCGCGATCGATCCCGCCAAACAGCCGGCGCGTGAAACGCAATTCATGACGCTGGCGCAGACCCTTGAGGAAAGCTGCATGCCCCGCGTCCACCAGGTGAACCGACTCACCCCGACGATCGTCGAGGTGGTGGTGAAGGCCCCCTTGCAGGCGCAGAAGTTCGAGCCGGGCCAGTTCTACCGTCTTCAGAACTATGAAATCGAATCACCCGTCATCGAAGGAACCCGTTTGTCGATGGAGGGAATCGCCCTCACCGGCGCCTGGGTCGATAAAGAGGCGGGGCTTCTTTCATTGATCGCCCTGGAGCTCGGCCACTCCACCCGTCTCTGCGCCGCCCTGCGGATCGGCGAGCCGGTGGTCGTGATGGGACCGACCGGCTGCCCCACCCATATTCCGGAGGGGGGTGAGACGGTCGTCTTGGCGGGGGGAGGCCTCGGCAACGCCGTCCTCTTCTCCATCGGAAAAGCGCTCCGCGCCAAGGGAAACAAGGTCATCTACTTCGCCGGCTACAAAAATGGAGCCGATGTTTTCAAAATGGACGACATCGAGATGGCTTCCGATGTCATCGTCTGGAGCTCGGACATCGCCCCGGCGACGCAGCCCCGGCGGCCTCAGGATAAAAATTTCGTCGGAAACATTCTCCAGGCGATGCAAGCCTACGGCGAGGGAAAGCTGGGCGAAACGGCCGTTCCCCTTCGCGACGCCGACCGGATCATCGCCATCGGCTCCGATCGGATGATGGCGGCGGTCAGCCGGGCCCGCCATACCGTCCTGAAATCTTATTTCAGGGAAAACCACACGGCGATCGCCTCGATCAACTCCACCATGCAGTGCATGATGAAGGAGGTCTGCGCCCAGTGCCTGCAGCGGCAGATCGATCCCAAAACCGGCGCGCAGCTCGAGCCGGTCTTCACCTGCTACAACCAGGACCAGAAGATGGACGAAGTCGATTTCCCGAATTTGAATGCCCGCCTCAAACAGAATTCCGTCCAGGAAAAACTGACGAATTTATGGCTCGATTACCTGCTGAAGAAAAAACCGCTCCACCGAGTTTAATTCCGAAATTTCCCCTATGGGAGGCCTTCTAAAAGTGAAGGCCTCCCTTCGATTCTTCCTCTTTTTAACCCCGAAACCGGATCCGAGACGTTGCAACTAGAAGTCCCATCCCCTATCGACCTTGTTGATAATGCTTGACGAGAGACTTTTAGGCTGTGTATAAATAGCTATTTGCGTTTTCCCAACCCCTCACTGAGGAAGCGACGATGAAGGTAGCGATCCCTAAGGAAATTCTGGCCGGAGAGCGGCGGGTGGCCGCGACTCCCGAGACGGTCGACAAAATGGTCAAAGCGGGACTGGAGGTCTGGGTCGAATCGGATGCCGGCGCGGCAGCCATGTTCCCCAACGCCGACTACGAAAAAGTCGGCGCCAAAATCGCCTCCGACGCCGCCGCGGTGTATACGGATGCCGATCTTATTTTCAAAATCCAGCGACCGCTTCAAAACGAAAAGCTTGGAAAACACGAGACCGAGATGATGAAGGAGGGGGCGATCCTGACCTCCCTGCTTCAACCGTTGAATTATCCCGAGACGGTTCAACGGCTCGCCGCCCGAAAGGTGACGGCCCTCGCCGCCGATCTTATTCCGAGAATCACCCGCGCCCAACGGATGGACGTCTTAAGCTCGATGGCGAGCATCGCCGGTTACAAGGCGGTTCTTTTGGCGGCCGCCGCATTCGGAAAGATGGTCCCCATGATGACCACCGCCGCGGGGACCCTTCCCCCCGCGAAAGCCCTGATCATCGGGGCCGGGGTCGCCGGGCTGCAAGCCATCGCCACCGCAAAGCGCCTCGGGGCGACGGTTGAAGCCTTCGACACCCGCCCGGCGGTGAAGGAGCAGGTTAAGAGCCTCGGGGCCGAATTCGTCGAGCTCGACCTCGGCCATGAACAGTCGGAAGACGCGGGAGGATATGCCAAGGAGCTCTCCGCGGAATTCTACAAAAAAGAAAAAGAGCTGATCCATCAGCATGTCAAAGGGGCCGACCTCGTCATTACGACCGCATTGATCCCCGGCAAGAAGGCCCCCCTCCTGATCACGGCCGACATGGTCAAAGAGATGAAAAAGGGATCGGTCATTATCGATATGTCGGTGGAGCAGGGGGGAAACTGCGAGCTGAGCCGGATCGGCCAGGAGGTCGTCGAGCAGGGGGTGACGATCATCGGCGCGACCAACCTTGCGAGCACCGTCCCGGTGCATGCCAGCCAGATGTACGCCAAAAACATGTTCAATTTTCTCTCTCTTTTCTACGCCAACAAAACCCTCAAGCTTGACGTCAACGACGAAATCATCAAAGGATCGATGGTGACCCATCAAGGAGAGGTGGTCCATCCCGTCGTAAAGCAGGCGATGGGCAAATAGGAGATATGCAATGGAGTTATTGACCTCGATCACCATTTTCGTTCTGGCAACGTTCCTCGGCTATGAAGTGATCCTTCGGGTTCCGCCGCTGCTTCACACCCCGCTGATGTCGGGATCGAACGCGATCTCCGGAATCACGGTGGTCGGCGCCATCATTGCCGCCGGAACGGAACAAACCGATCTTTCAACCATCCTCGGCTTTCTGGCGGTGATCTTCGCGACCATCAACGTGGTCGGCGGGTTCATGGTGACCGACCGGATGCTGAAGATGTTCAGAAAGCAAGAGCAATAAGGAGGGGGTGTGGCTACTTATCTCATTGAAATTCTCTATATCATTGCTTCGGTCCTTTTCATCCTTGGGCTGAAATATCTGAGTGGGCCGACCACCGCCAAGCGGGGGATGTTTCTCGCGCAGATCGCAATGCTGTTGGCGATCGTCGGGACCCTTCTCCAAAGGGAGGTCGTCAGCTTCACCTGGATCATCGCCGGAATCGTGATCGGCAGCGCGATCGGAGCGGTCCTGGCGACAAAGATCCAGATGACCGCGATGCCGCAGATGGTCGCCCTCCTCAACGGCTTCGGGGGGATCGCCTCCGCCTTCGTCGGGGGCGCGGAGTATCTTCGGACCATGCCGGAGATCAACGCGGCCGGAATGCTCACGATCGGCCTCACCGTCTTGATCGGCGCCGTCACCCTGACCGGCAGCGTGATCGCCTTCGCCAAACTGCAAGAGCTGATGCGCGGCGCCCCCGTCGTCTTCCCGGGCCAGAACGCCTTGAATGCGGTGCTCGGGGTCGCCTCCCTCGGTCTGCTCGTTTATCTGATCGTCTCGCCGGGAAGCCTTCCGGCGTTTATCGCCCTTTCGATTCTCGCGGCCGCGCTCGGCGTCCTCGTCGTCCTCCCGATCGGGGGGGCCGATATGCCGGTCGTGATCTCCCTGCTCAACTCTTATTCGGGAATCGCGGCGGCGGCGAGCGGCTTCGTCCTTCACAACGATGTCTTGATCATCAGCGGGGCGCTGGTCGGCTCTTCGGGAATCATTCTCTCGAACCTGATGTGCAAAGCGATGAACCGCTCTTTGACCAACGTTCTCTTCGGCGCCTTCGGACAGGTCCAGGCCCCCGCCCCGGCGGCCCCCGGCGCCCAGGGCGCCCCCGCCGAGAAGCCGAAGGTCTGGAGCGGCAGCCCGAAAGAAGCCGCCGAGGCCTTCAAGGCGGCGAAGCAGGTGATCATGGTCCCCGGCTACGGAATGGCGGTCGCCCAGGCGCAGCATGCCGTTCGGGAATTGGCCAACCTTCTTGAGAGAGAGGGGAAAACGGTCAAATATGCGATCCATCCGGTCGCCGGACGGATGCCCGGCCATATGAATGTTCTTCTGGCCGAGGCGAACGTCCCCTACGACCAGCTCATCGACATGGACGACATCAATCCCGAATTTCCGCAGACCCAGGTCTCGCTGGTCCTCGGCGCGAACGACGTCGTCAACCCGGCCGCGAAGACCGATCCGAGCAGCCCGATTTACGGCATGCCGATTCTGGACGTGGAAAACTCCGAGACGGTCATTGTCATCAAGCGGAGCATGAACCCCGGCTTCGCTGGAATCGACAATGCCCTCTTCTACCGTCCCAACACGATGATGGTTTTCGGGGACGCCAAGGGAACCGTGGAAAAGATCACGGCGGCGCTGAAGGAGCTGGTGGCCGCTTAAAACACCGTCTCAATCTTTTTTGCAATGGCCGCGGAAGCGGCCATTGTTGTTTTTGCATATTGCCTCCCCTTATACTGGATGTAAGGGGAAATGACGTTGTCGAAGAAGTGGTACTGGCTGATCGGTTTTATTACCGTTTTTGTTTTCATTTTGCTGATCATCGGCTTTTTTATCGACGAGCCGCTTCGCCGATATATGGAGCGGGAAGCGAACAGGAACCTGAAGGGGTACACCGTCCGGATCGGCGCGTTGGACTTTCACCCGATCGGTCTCTCGCTCGATCTGATGGATGTCAAAATCTTACAAGAGGCCCATCCGACACCCCCGATGGCATCGATTCAAAAGGCGAGCGCGAGCCTCCAATGGCGGGAGATCCTCACCGGCGATATCGTCAGCAATTGGCGAATTGAACATCCCATCTTCCACCTCAATTTCAGGCAAGCCAAAAAAGAAGCGAAAGATCCGACTTCCGTGGAGGAACGGGGCTGGCAGGAAGCGATCTATGCCATTTATCCCGTCACGATCAATCATTTCGAGATTATCGATGGAGAGATCACCTATTTAGACAACAGCCCGTTGAGGCAGGTCCGTATTCATGACCTCCAGTTTCAAGCCGAAAATATCCGAAACGTCAAGTCAGAGAAGAACATCTACCCCTCCCCGGTCCGTTTAAAAGCAACCGTTCTCAACACCGGGAAAGTGAAAATCGACGGCCACGCCGATTTTCTTTCAGAACCCCATCTCGGCGTAAAAGGAGATCTTGTTTTAGAGCAGGTGAACCTGGAGGTCTTTGAGCCGTTCCTAAGGCATTACAATATAGCAGTCCGAGGCGGCACCGGCTCGCTGGATGGAGCCGTCGAATTTTCTCCCCACACAAAGGTGGTGGAGCTCGATCAGATTTCGCTTCGGAACAGCCGTATCGACTACATCTACAGTCCGCAATCAACGGGCACCCAAAAAGTCGAAGCAGAAACGGCGCAAACGGCAAAAGAAGCAAGCGAAACGGAACAGCCCCCACCGGTGCTGTTCAAGATCAACCACCTTGAAATCAATGACAGCGACGTCGGATTCGTTAACAAGAGCACCGATCCAGACTATCGGCTCTATGTGACCGAGACGCAGTTTCGTCTTACCGAGTTTAGCAACCACAAGACACGGGGAACGAGCGAAGCAGATCTAAAAGGAAAATGGATGGGGAGCGGAAATCTCGGCGTCTCGGCTCAGTTCCGCCCGGAGAAACAAGGCCCCGACTTCGATCTCGCCATCATCATGGAAAAGGCGCAGCTCCGCTCGATGAACGACCTTCTGCGCGCCTATGGTAATTTTGACGTGAAAGAAGGGCTTTTCTCCTTTTACATGGAAGTGGGGGTGAAGCAGGACGAAATCAGCGGCTACGTCAAACCACTCTTCAAAGATCTCAAAGTCTACGACAAGCGCCAGGACAAAGATAAAAAACTTTTCCGGAAATTATACGAAGGGCTCGTCGGCGGCATCTCAAAGCTTTTGGAGAACCGGCCGCGCGATGAAGTCGCCACCCAAGCCGACATTTCCGGAAAGGTGGAAGATCCGGAATCAAGCACCTGGGAGGTGGTGGTCCGCCTGATCCGGAACGCTTTCTTCCAAGCGATCCTGCCGGGATTCGAAAGAGAAGTGAGCGGAGATCGGTAGAGCCCGGTCCGGTCTTCTTTCTCATTGCTGAGGCAACCGGGGTGTGTTAAGATTTCGCCATGCCGTCTACCTCATTTCCAAGCCGCTTAGGCCTCGTTGAAAACCTCCGCAATTATCTTCTCGCCGGCCAATGGTCCGCGATGTTCGGCGGCCCTCTGATCGGCAAAAGCACCCTGGCGCGGCGCCTTGCAGGAGAATTGGACGACGCCGGGGCAAAGTCCGTTTTTCTGCAACTTCCCCTGTTGATCTCCGATTCGGCCTTCTGGCCGCTGCTTCTTGAGGCCCTTCTTCACCAGGGGATCGGACCGGCCGCGCGCAATCCTTTCAAGAAGCCCCCCGCGTCGCTTCCCGACCTGATGTCCCAGCTCCATCATCTCTACGAGCGGGCCCCGTCGGAAATCGCCGCCCGTCCGGTCGTCCTGATTTTGGACGACTGCGATCACCTCCTCCGCCACGAAACAATCATCCCGCAGATCGTCAATCTGGCATTGGAATCGACCCTCCCCTCGATCCAGGCGATCTGCTGGGTGGGCGGGCCCGCTTTCGCCGATTGGGTCGCCGCGCATCCGGGGACATTCAAACGAGCGCTCCGTCTTTATCCTCTTTCGGTCATCCCGATCCGGGAGGCGCGGAAGATTATCCGGGAACATCTCGGGCCGGAAAAACCGGTCGAAGAGATCGACCGAATCTGGAACGAAACCGGCGGCCACCCCCTTTTGATGGAGCGGGCCTTCAACCGGCAGGAAACCCCTTCAACGAAATCGCTTCGAGACCAGCTCCGACAGACGCTCCGCCCCGAAGATGAAGCGGTCCTCGGCCAGCTCGACCCAGGGGGGCGATGGACGATCCTCGACGCGTTGAAGGACAAACGGGGAGAGAAGATCCCGAAGCCGGCCCTCGACCGTCTCTGCATGATCGGGCTGACCGTCCGGACATTGATCGACGGCGTCGCCGCCATTCGGATCACCTCTCCCCTCTTCGCCCAGGTGACCGAACAATGATCGAGAGGCAGTCCGAACATCAAACGATCGAAACGCTTCGATCGATCTATCCGATCTTCAAGCAAGAGGTCTACAACCGCCGCGGCGCGATGATGCAGATCGCGCGGAGCGGAATGCTGACCTTCGTCTCCCTCTCCGTGTTGGCCGTTCTCCTCTCCGGCGAACGGCTGATCCATCCGGGCCTCAAAGGGCTGGCTTGCGTCGGCGTCGGTCTGGTGACTTTCTTTCTCATCGATCAGATCAGACAAGAGAAATCGCGCCACGAGCGGGCCAAGCGGCAACTGATCCTCCTCGAACAGCAACTCCAATTCTTCGAGCCGGGGGCGTATGTTTCGGATGCGCCGCTCTATCCGACCGAATGGCAAGACCGGCCTTCGATCGACCGGGGGTTGGTCTTTGCGATGGTCGGATTGGTCGCAACGAGCCTCCTTTTAATAGGGGTGGTTTTTCTTGTCTAGTTTTCCAGCCGTTGATATTTTGCTTGACTCCTTAAATGAGAATACGGTACCCTCCTTTCACTTAATTTAGACCGAATCTGTATACCGGCAATTAGAATTATGGCGTTTTTATTACCGATCAAGCTTCGGTTCTCCCTCTTTTGTACCTTCTTATCCATCAGTCTTCTCTTCTCGGGATGCGGGGGCGGAGGAGGGGGGGGAGGACAAGAGGATGTTGCCGAAGGCGATCCTTCCACCTCGCCAAGCATTTCAATCACCCTTGAGCCCGCTACCGTGACGCTTCACACCGAGGAGAGTCAACTCTTCTCGGCAACCGTTCGCGGAACCGACAATAACGAAGTCACCTGGCGTGTTCAAGAAAGAGGCACGGGCGGCAACATCACCCCGGACGGCCTTTATACCGCATCGACCGTTTCCGGAACCTTCCATGTGGTGGCGACCAGTCAGGCCGACACGAGTAAAACCGCCACTGCCGTTGTAACGGTGCTCCGCTCGATCGGAGGAACGACCCCGACCTCCGGAACACTCGATTCCGCCTTCGGGATTGGCGGAAAGGTCACAACGAGCGTCGGATTCGGGAGCGATGCGGCAAACGGCGTCGTCATCCAGTCGGATGGAAAGATCATCGTTGCCGGATCCGGGTTTAACGGCGCCGATGGCGACTTTCTTCTCCTTCGGTATAACCAAGACGGCAGTCTCGACTCGACATTTGGAACCGGAGGAAAGGTCCTCATTGATTTTAGCCCGGCGGACGGAGCGGATACCGTCGCGCTTGATTCAACGGGAAAAATCGTTGTGGCCGGGTACGCCTATAACGGCAGCGACTATGATTTCGCGCTGGCCCGTTATGATGCTCAAGGGAGCGCCGATACGACTTTCGGCGCAGGCGGAATGGTCATGACGCCAATCGGCTCCGGCGACGATAACGTTGTAGCCATCGCTATCCGACCGGATGATTCGATCGTTGCAGCCGGCCAAGCCCACAACGGCAGCAATTACGACTATGCCTTGGCTTTGTACGACAATACAGGCCACCTGATCAACGCCTTCGTCACCCCCATCGGCAGCCATGATGACTTCGTCTTCGCGGTCGCTCTTCAACCAGACGGGAAAATTATCGTCGCCGGCGACGTCGACAACGGGAACGATTTTGACTCTGCAATGGTTCGCTATAATAGCAACGGGACGCTTGATACCACCTTTGGAAACGCCGGCAAAGTGGTTTCCCCCCTCGGGACCAGCCATGACGCCATCCACGCGATGGAAATCCGGATCGACAAGATTATCGTCGCCGGATTCTCCTCCGATGGTACCTCTTCGGCCATCGCGCTGGCCCGCTACAATCTTGCAGATGGAAGCCTCGATACCAGCTTCGGCAGCGGTGGAAAAGTTGTCAGCTCAATCGGCATTATTAATGACTCCGCATTCTCTCTACAGATTCAGTCCAATCATATTTTGATCGCTGGATTTACATTCAACGGCGTTGACTTCGATTTTGCGCTTGCCCGTTATGAGTTGAACGGGAGTCTCGATTCGACCTTCGGCACGGGGGGAAAAACCACGACCGATTTCGACGGTGGAAACGACATTGCCCGCGCGATCGCGATCCAAGCCGACGGCAAGATCGTCGCCGCGGGAGAATCTGTGGTCGTCAGTGACAAAGATGTCGCCCTGGCGCGCTATGGTGCAAACGGAACCCTCGATCTTTCATTCAAAATGCAGGGACAACAAACGCTCAACCTGGAAAGCGCCAGCGCAGTCGCGCAGACCCTTGCGGTTCAAGCCGATGGGAAGATCATCGCGGGGGGAGATTCTTTCGACGGGGAACAGAATCGGTTCACGCTCATTCGTTATGGTTCCGACGGACAAATCGACGCTTCCTTCGGGGAGGATGGAATATTGACGACATTTCTTGACGGTGGAAATGGCGGGAAGATCGTCATTCGACCCGACGGCAAAATTTTTGCGGCTGGGACCCTTTTTCAGAATGGGGACTACGATTTTGGCGTGATCCTCTATGACACGGATGGCACCTTCCTCGGGTTCTCTTCCGTCGGATTTGGACCGGGTGGGGGATCGAACAACGACTTCCTCGCCGCCTCGGCGCTCCAGCCGGACGGCAAACTTTTGGTGGCGGGATCGACGTTCGTCGGAAACAATTATGATTTTGCCTTAGCGCGCTTCGACACCGACGGAAATCCTGATCTGTCGTTTGGTACAGCCGGTACAGTCATTACCTCCATCGGCCAAGCCAACGATTTCGTAAGCGCAATGGCTCTTCAAGAAGATGGTAAAATCGTGTTGGCCGGCTATTCCGATGTCGGCCAAATAACGAATTTCGCGTTGGCCCGGTATAATTCCGATGGAACGCTCGATGCCTCGTTCGGAACAGGAGGAAAAATTCTGACTCCGGTCGGACTGAGCGGCATTGGAGTCGTCACTTCAATCCGCATCCAAACGGACGGCAAAATCATTACCGGGGGGTATGCCCTCCATAACAATAATTCTGATTTCTCGCTGGTGCGCTATAATGAAAACGGCAGCCTCGATTCGACCTTCGGCGTGGGGGGCAAGGTGATCACCGTCATCGATATCGGAAATGATGGTCTCTATGATCTGACCCTTCAACCCGACGGGAAAATTGTGGCGGCGGGCTTTTCCAATGTCGTCGACTCTGATTTCGCACTCACACGTTATTATCCAAATGGAGTGCTCGACACCTCCTTTGGACAGAGAGGTAAAATAATCTTACCGATCGCACAGAGCTTTGATTTCGCTTACGCCGTTGCGCTTCAATCGGACGGTAAGATTGTCGCAGCGGGAGGAAACCTCAACGGCACCCGGTATGAGTTTGCGCTGGCTCGTTTTCGCCCATGATTTTCTGAAAACAGATCACCTTTCATCTTGCGCCCGCGTAAAACCTATCGATCCACTGAATCAGGTTCCGAATTTTCATTCCGGTCCTTCCTTCCGTCCGACGCGCAACCGGAGGGGCGATCTCATTTGTCGCGGTGTTCCGGGATCTCCCCAAACCTCGGCCAGCGAGGAGAGAAGGTTCGCCACCGGGTCATCCCCCCGCTCCGCAAGATAACGCCGCGTCGCCGACCAGGTCCGCAGATAGCCGCCGAGTTGACCCAGCGTGACGGACGACTCGATCCCAAAAGAGGGGGTCTGCAGTTCGGAGAAGGGAAAGGGGATCGACCGATACCCCTCTTCGATCATCTTCCGCTCCGGCGGCCAATACGGTCCGAGGGTCTCGGCATAGAAGCGCCGGACGATCCGGTCGATCGCCGGATCGATTGTAAAGAGCTGATAACACCAGACGGCGAGAAGCCCTCCGGGAATCAAGACCCGCTTCACCTCCTGAAAGAAAGCAGGGATGTCGAACCAGTGTAACGCCTGGGCGACGGTGACCAGATCGATTGACGCCGTTTCTAATCCGCTTTTCTCGGCCGGAGCAACACGATAATCGACGCGCGGGCTTGGAAGCGCGTGCGCAATCTGCCCGGCGCTGGCGTCGGTCGCAATCACCCGTTCGAAGTGTTTCGCCAGCCCGATCGCCGCCTGGCCGCTTCCCGTCGCGCAATCCCATGCCCGCGCTCTTCGCGGCGCCGCGCCCGCCAAGAAATCGAATAGCGTCTCCGGATAACGGGGTCGAAAACGGGCGTAGCCGGCGGCGGTTTCCGAGAAGTGATCTTTGAAAGACATTTGATTTCGTCGCGCTCCGAGATAGATGGGCTTACGGCAGCAGCGTTGATTCCGGTCTCTTTAATTTAGTATAGTGAGGATGATCTCATCAAGGGTCATGTCGATGTTGTTCCGATTCCGGCGGGAGGAAAAACCGATGGCGATGAAAATGATTCATGTCGAACGAATCGAAAAGGCCGAAGAGCCGCTGGAGTTTTGCGTCATCGTCGGCGAAGATCAGAGCGAGACGAAACATGAGGTGACGATGCCTGAATCGGTCTACAAGCGGTTGACCAACGGGAAGGTCACCCCGGAGCGCTGCATTCAGGCGGCGTTTCAGTTCTTGCTCGACCGGGAGCCGAAAGAATCGATCCTCTCCCGGTTCGACGTGACGGTGATTTCAAAATACTTCCCGGGCTTCGAGCGCGACCTCGGCAAATATCTCCACCCATAGCCTTTCACTTTACGAGAGCGCGCCCCTCTCCCGCAGCAGGGCGGCCATGACATTGTGCTTCCCCGCTGCCGCCAGTTCCAGCGGCGTCTTGCCGTTTTCCGCCTTGGCGTTGACGTCGGCGCCATGATCCAGCAGAAGCTTTGCCAGGTTGATTTGACCGTGAATCGCCGCCTGATGAAGCGGCGTCCAGCCGGCCGCCTGCCGTACATTCACATCCGCGCCGTGCGCCACCAGCATTTCGGTAATCGCCAACGAAACTTCCGGTTGACGTTGTGCCAGCGCGCTGTGAAGCGGACAAACACGCATCGGATTCTTCGAGGCGGCATTCACATCCGCCCCCTTCTTAACCAAATAGGCCGCGACCTTCGGGTGGCCGAAAAACGCCGCAAGCCCCAGCGGCGAGAACCCATCGGGGGAGACGGCGTTCACCTGTTCAGGATCTCCTTGAATGAGATCCTGCACCCGCTTTAATTTTCCGAGGGCGATCGACTCGAAAAGATCCGGCTCGGATTGAAACTGAAGAAGGAGATCGACCACTTCTCGTCGGCCATGATAAATCGCCAACATGAGCGAAGAGACGCCGTTTTCATCCCGGGTCTGAATGAGGCGGGGGTCTGATTCGACAAGGGTTTTGATTCTGATTGCATTACCTGATTTGACCGATTCGAGGAATTCATTTTCGAGATTCATGAACATCCACGCACGTACTTGAATTAAGGTTCATTGATTTGCAAGTCACGGCAGATTTTACGGGCCAGGAAGTCATTAATTTCCCGATGTCTTGGGATCGTTGATGTTTTGCGGGTGGACCGATTGACATACACGGTGTGATTGGCCCCTTCACGAAGAAGCTCGCAGCCGTGCCTTTCAAGATGGCGGATGAGGTCACGCCGCTTCATGCGGTCGTGATCGGCAGGGATTCCTTAATCACTTTTCTACCTTGTATCCCTTCTTCCGACAGCGCCCGATTCGCCTCAAGCACTAACTCAATTGCTTCTTGTAAATTTGTACGTGCCTCTTCCAGTGTCGCCCCCTGTGTATTGACACCCGGCAGCTCTTCCACAAAACCGATGTATCCTTCAGGAACTTTTTCGAAAACGGCTGTTAATTTAATCGTCATTCATCCCTCCAAGTAGAGAAGGTACGCGCATGAAAGTATTATACACCAACAAAAAGCTGCCCAATGAACTAACTAATCGGTGCGCGCCGTCGTTGCGCGCGTCTGGTTGAGTGCCTTGTTGGGTGTTTTAAGGAGCACGTCACTGCGACCTCTAATTTTCCTCGAATTTGCCATGCTCAAGAGCTTCCCTTGCTTAACGCCCAATAAAAGTTTGAATTTCTTTAATCCAACCGAGACACGCTTCGTTAAAAACTGCTACATGTGTATAGTCCAAATCATCTCAAACAGTCAAGCATACGTCCCCTTTTGTCTTGACGTTTTTACCCCATCACATTAAAATCTCCCCATGCCACAACAAAGCTTTGTCCACCTCCATCTTCATACGCAATATTCCCTGCTGGACGGCGCCAATCAGGTCGATCCGCTGATCGAGACGGCGAAGGGATTCGGGATGCCGGCGGTCGCCATCACCGACCATGGCAACCTCTTCGGCGCCATCGAGTTCTATCAAAAGTCGAAGAAGGCGGGGCTCAAGCCGATCATCGGCTGCGAGGCTTATCTTGCCCCGCGCAGCCGGTTCGATAAGGAAGGGGCCGGAGCGGACGACGACTACAACGAGATCGGCGGCTCCAACCCGTATTACCATCTGATCCTCCTAGCGGCCAACGAGACCGGCTACAAGAATTTGATGAAGCTCCTCACCATCGCCAACCTCGAAGGCTACTACTACAAGCCGCGAATCGACAAAGAGGTCCTCCGCAAACATAGCGAGGGTCTCATCGGACTCTCCGCCTGCCTGCGGGGCGAGATCCCCTATCTCCTCGCGCGAGGCTACGAGAAAGAGGCGGTCGCCGCCGCGCATGAGTATCAGGAGATCTTCGGGAAAGAGAATTTCTTTCTGGAGATCCAGGACAATGGTCTCGATCTACAGAAAACGGCCAACCGCCAGCTGATCGAGCTTTCCAAAAAGAACAACATCCCGATTGTCGGCACCAACGACTGCCACTACCTTCATAAAGAAGACGCCCGCGCCCACGACATCATGCTCTGTCTTCAGACCGGGAAGACGGTCAACATGCCGAACCGGATGCGCTTCGAGACGCAGCAGCTCTACTTCAAATCACCGGAAGAGATGATCCGCGGCTTCCAGGAGGTCCCGACGGCGATCAGCAATACGCTGCGGATCGCCGAGATGATCAACCTCGACCTTCAGTTCGGCACCTTCCACCTGCCGCATTACGAAGTCCCCGCCGGGACCAGCCGCGAAGCCTACATCGCGGCGCTCGCTCAGCAGGGGCTGGAGCGGCGGTTCGCGCAGATGAGACCCGACCGGCAAAAGCTCCGCCCCCTCTATGAGGAGCGACTGAAAAGAGAGCTCGATGTCATCAACAAGATGGGGTACGCCGGCTATTTCCTGATCGTCTGGGACATCATCAACTATGCGCGTACGTCGAATATTCCGGTCGGCCCGGGGCGCGGCTCGGCGGCGGGAAGCCTCGCCGCCTATGCGCTCGCGATCACCGATATCGACCCGATCGAATATGGTCTGATCTTCGAGCGCTTCCTCAACCCGGAGCGGATCACCCTTCCCGATATCGACATGGACTTCTGCATGGACCGGCGCGAAGAGGTCATTCGCTACGTCACACAGAAGTTCGGGGCCGATCATGTCTGCCAGATCATCACCTTCGGAACCATGGCGGCCAAAGCGGCGATCCGCGACGTCGCGCGCGTGCTCGAGCTGCCGTATGCCGAAGCCGACAAACTCGCCAAACTGATCCCGAATGTCCTGAACATCACCTTGGACGATGCACTCCTCCAAGAGCCGCGGTTGAAGCAAGCGGCCGAGGCCGATCCGAAGGTCGGCGAGGTGATCGATCTTGCGAAGCGGCTCGAAGGGCTCGCCCGCCATGCGTCCACTCACGCAGCCGGGGTGGTGATTTCGGCGGAGCCGCTGACCGACCATGTTCCCCTCTACCGCGGGAGCAAGGGGGAGACGGTCACCCAATACGCCATGGGCGACATCGAGAAGATCGGCCTGGTAAAGTTCGACTTTCTCGGCCTGCGGACCTTGACGGTGATCGACCATGCCGTCCGGATCGTGAACGAACGGCAGGGGTCAGGGGTCAGGGGTCAGGGGTCGGAAAAAGATTCTACCGCCCCCCGGCCCCCGGCGCCCGGCCCCTTGCAGATCTCCCAAATCCCGATGGATGATCCGGAGACCTACAAACTTCTCGGATCGGGCGAGACGACCGGCATCTTCCAATTGGAAAGCGCCGGGATGCGCGATCTGCTCGTGAAGATGAAGCCGGAAAACTTCGAAGACATCGTCGCCATCCTCGCCCTCTACCGTCCCGGCCCGATCGGAAGCGGCATGGTCGACGACTTCATCAAACGGAAACGCGATCCCAAAAAGATCCAATACGAGCTGCCGCAGCTGGCCGACATCTTGAAGGAGACGTACGGCGTCATCGTCTACCAGGAGCAGGTGATGAAGATCGCCAACGTCTTGGCCGGCTTCTCCCTCGGCGACGCCGATCTGCTCCGGCGCGCCATGGGAAAAAAGAAACCGGAGGAGATGGCGGCGCAGAAGGCCAAGTTCATCGACGGAGCGGTCAAGAACGGCCACTCGAAGACAAAGGCGGAGAAGATCTTCGACCTCATGGAGTACTTCGCCGGATATGGCTTCAACAAATCGCACTCGGCGGCCTATGCCTTAATCACCTATCAGACCGCCTATCTGAAGGCCCACTATGCAAATGAATTTATGTCGGCCATCCTCACCAGCGAGATGGGAAACGCCGATAAAGTGGTAAAATATATCACCGAGTGCCGGAACATGGGGATTCAGATCCTGCCGCCCGACGCCAATGAAAGCGACCGCGATTTTACAGTGGTCCCGGGGGGGATCCGGTTCGGGCTGGCGGCGATCAAAAATGTCGGGAGCGCTGCGGTCGATGTGATTATCGCCGCCCGGAAGGCCCAGGGGCGTTTCACCTCGCTTTTCGACTTTTGCCGGAAGATCGACCTGCGCAAGGTGAACAAGCGGGTGATCGAGGGACTGATCAAATGCGGGGCATTCGACTCGACGGGAGCAAAACGCTCGGCGCTCACCGAGGCGCTCGAACGGGCGATGCAAGAAGGAACACAGCAGCAGAAAATTAAAGAGGCGGGACAGATGACGATTTTTGGAAACGGCGCCGAGGGCGAGGCATCGGCCGTCGCCGATCCGCCCCTCCCCGACATTCCGGAATGGGAGGATGCCCACATCTCGAAGCTTGAAAAAGAGGCGGTCGGGTTTTACATCACCCGCCATCCGCTGACCCCGTTCATCGAGTTGATGAAGAAACGGTCGGCGACCCCGACCGAAGCGTTGGCGGCGATTGAAGAGGACCGCGAGGTGCGGATCTGCGGGGTGGTCGTTCAGGAAAAGGTGGCGACGACCAAGCGGGGCGACCGGATGGCCTATCTTCGGATAGAGGACTTGACCGGATCGGTGGAGGTGATCGTCTTCCCCGATCTCTATCAGACCTCCGCCCCCCTCTTTCAGCAGGACATTCCGCTTCTGATCAACGGAATGTTGGATCGAGGCGACAAAGGCTTAAAACTCAAGGCAACACTGATCATGCCGTTAAACGTGGAAGCATCCCGAAACGGTGAGACATCCCGGCAGGACGTCTCGACAGGTGCGCCGTCGGAAAAATCGGAGAGAATCTCCGCGTTCCCCGCGCGCCCCTATCTGATTCGGCTCTCCGCAGAGGCTGTTTCTCCCTCCGAGCTGACGCAGCTCCAAGGGATCCTGCAACGCTACCCGGGCTCGGTCCAGGTCCATTTGAAGATCGCCATCCCGGAGCCGTCCGGGTCGTTCAGCGAATCAACGATCGCGGTCGATCCAAAACTCAAGGTCGACGGTTCCGACCGGCTGACAAAAGAGCTGGAGAGCCATTTTGGAAAAGGGGTTGTCGTCCAAATGACGCCGGCTGCCCTCCCATTCTGAGGTCAACGTGAACGACTTTTTGGAATTCGAAAAACCGATATTAGAGATTCAGGCCCGGATCAATCATTTAAAAGATGTTGTGAAAACCGAGCCGCGGCAGAGCGAAGAGATTAAGAAGCTCCAGAAAAAGATGGAGGCGCTGCAGGAGGAGATCTACTCCAAGCTGACCGCCTGGCAGAAGACACTCATCGCCCGGCACTCCCAGCGGCCGAACACCGACGACTACATCGAAATGTTGTTTGAGGATTTCACCGAGCTGCACGGAGACCGGCTCTACGGCGACGACAAATCGATCCTCACCGGCCTCGCCCGATTGGATGGACGCTCCGTCGCTGTGATCGGCCATCAAAAAGGGAAAACGGTCAAGGAAAGGATTACGCGGAACTTCGGCATGCCGCACCCAGAAGGATACCGAAAGGCGCTCCGGATCATGCAGCTGGCCGAGAAATTTAAAAAACCGATCATCACCTTCGTCGATACGCCCGGCGCCTACCCCGGCGTCGGCGCGGAAGAGCGCGGGCAATCGGAAGCGATTGCCCGAAATCTGATGGTCATGTCGCAAATTAAAGTGCCGATTATCTCGGTGGTGATCGGGGAGGGGGGAAGCGGCGGGGCGTTGGCGATCTCGGTCGCAGACCGCCTTCTGATGCTGCAGTATTCGATCTACTCGGTGATCTCGCCGGAGGGGTGCGCCGCCATTCTCTGGAACGATGCCGCCAAAACGGCCGAAGCGGCCGAGGCCCTCAAGATGACGGCACAAGATCTCCTTCACTTGAAGGTGATCGACGAGATCATTCCGGAGCCTCCCGGCGGGGCCCACCGCAATCCCTCAAAGATGGCCGAAGGACTTGCCAAAACCCTCTCCAAACATCTTCGGGAACTCGAATCGCTCCCTCAAGAAGAGCGCCTTCAGGCCCGGTACAACCGTCTTCGACAGATCGGAACCTACTCGGAGGAAGCGTCTCTACCGAAGGCTCCTCCCTCCTCCTGAACCGCCGCCTGAACCACCTGAGCCGCCGCCGGTCGAACCACCGCGGCTAGGTCCTCTCATCCCGCCGCTGCTGCCGATACTCCCGTTCGAGCGGGGCACCCCACGCAGGCTGCGCCTTCCAGCCCTTCCGTCTTTAACGATAAAATGCGGGTAATACGGATAGTAATAAGGATAACCGTAAAAAAAACTGGAACCGAAGAAAAAGCTTGGATAAGGATCATAGAAGTAACGCGGATAAAAGGGATCGTAATAGGAATAAGGCACGTATCTTCCGCCGCCATAATAATAGTCTGCGCGAACGGAGCTCCTCGCCCCTGTCTCGCAGCCGGTCAATGCGGTCAGACTGACCAGTAAAAAAATGAACAATGTTCTTTTTATCATGTTGTCCCCCACCTGTTGCTTAAAAGCCGACCCGGATTCCTCCGGCCAGCGAGTATTGATCAAACATGCTTGCCTCGACGAACAGGGCCGCCCGGTCCGAGGGGGAGAGATAATAGAGCGTCCCCAAAAAGACCCCGAAAGTGTCGTCGTTGTCTAGATCTAGATCGATTCGCTGAGTCGGGGAGTTGATTCGATCATCGCCGCGTACGATCGAAAACTGAATTCCGCCGTACGGTTCGAATTCAAAATACCTCCCCATCACGCCGAGTTTGAGCACATGCTCCAACCAGTCGATCTCTTCCCGAACGATTTCGTTCACTATTACATTTCCCGCATCGTCCGTAGGGGTGAAATTAATCTCGTCGTCGACCTCGTATTTGAGAAAATGATAGTCAACGAAAACTTGATAGGGCCTCCTCGGATTTCGATCCCGGAAGAGAATCACCCGGGTCCCCGCGCCGTACGCCGTTTCGAAATCGGAGCTGAAGCCGAACTCATCAATTTCCACGTCGGCCCCTCCGATCAGGCCGTAGATCTCGACCGGATCGATCACCTGAATACTCAGCTTGCCCAACAGCCGAAGCGATTCCGCCGACGCGATCTCTTCAGGAAAGTTTTCGCCTAAAAATTGGGTCGCCTCTTCTTCTATATCGCGCTCGAGCACTTGAAAGAGCGCTTCGAAATGGATCCGACTGTCCTCATTGTAAGCGACCGCTTTTCCAGGAACCATCAGAGGAAGTGCAACCAAAAGGAGCAGAATGAAACCCTTCACGTACGACATCGCTCACCTCCTAGAAAGAGTTTTGATCTATTCTAGGCTCTTCAAAAATTTGTTGTCAATGGCCGAAGGCGGGTAACAGTGTCGGTACTCGAGGGTGGACGGCAGGAAATATCGGCTCGAACGTAAGCGCGATCACCACAATTCGGAAAGAGTGAAGACAGCTTTGATGACGAAGAGAGATGGATCGGCGCTTAGGCCGATCACTCCCCCTGCGATGGATTTGACCCGCTTAGGATCGTCTCTTCTTCGAGCGGCTCCGGCGTTTCCGCCTCGGCCATTGTTTCGGGAGCTTCAGAAGAAGCCCCTTCTAGGGGGGGCTGTTGCGTTGAATCAGAGATTGCTTCCGATGTTTCTGAATAGACCTCTCCTTCCCGTTCCGCGTCGACCACCTCCGAGAATTCTTTGAGGGTCGGAAGGCCGGTGATGTCGGCAAGGCCGAAGTACTGGAGGAATTCGCGGGTGGTGCCGTACATCATCGGTCTGCCGGCAACTTCTTTTCTGCCGACGATCTTGATGAGCTTTCGCTCCATCAATGTCTTCAAGACCCCGGCCGCATCGACGCCGCGGATCTGCTCGATCTCGGCGCGGGTCGCCGGCTGCTTGTAGGCGATGATCGCCAGCGTCTCCAATCCCGGCTTCGAAAGACGGGCCGCCGCCTTTACTTTCTCCATCTCTTTGATCCAGGGGGCCATCTCGATCCGGGTGGTGATCTGATAGCCGCCCGCCACTTCGACCACCTGGAGTCCCCGATTCGACTGGACGTAATCGAATTTAAGCTCCTCCAGGAGGGCCCTGATCTTCGCCTTATCGACCGCGGTGAGGACGTCATGAAGCCGATCGATTGAGATCGGATCGCCCGAAACGAACATCAATGCTTCTATGACCGGCTTTATCTCATGATCTTCCATCCTACTCCACCTCTCCCGAAAGATTTTTTGTTTTGAATAAGCGAAGCGGCCCGCAATCATCTCCCTGAACCACCCGAACCAAGCCGAGACGAATGATCTCCAGAAGCGCCAAGAAGGTGACCACGACGGAATGGCGCGTCCGGATTCCCTCAAAGAGATCGTCAAAGAGAATGCTTTCGATCGTCCCCATCCGCTCCATCAGAAACTGCATTCGATCTTTAACGCTCAGCTCATCGATCGTGACTTGAAGCACTTTTTTGTCGGGAATTTTCGCCAGAACATTCTTCAAGGCATCGAGAAGGTCGTAAAGATCGAGATCGACCAGCGGAACTTCCTCGGGAAGGAGCTCGGGAGAGGGGGAAGGCTCTTTGCGGAAAATCTCCCGCCAGAGGCTCTCCCTCTCCTCCAGCTGTTCGGCCGCATCTTTAAATTTCTGATATTCCAGAAGGCGCGCCACCAATTCGCGGCGCGGATCTTCCTCGTCGGCTTCTTCTTCCGCGGGAGGCAGGAGTGTTTTAGATTTGATGTGGATGAGGGTCGCCGCCATGACCAGAAATTCCCCGGCGATCGAGAGATTGAGGGATTTCATGAGATCGAGCGTTTCAATATACTGCTGGGTGATCAGCGCGATGGGGATATCGTAGATATTGATCTCGTTCTTTTTGATCAGATGAAGGAGGAGTTCGAGGGGTCCCTCGAACGTCCCGACTTTTACTTCATATGCCGCTTCTGATTCCATCCAACCCCGTATACATCTGAAGTGACCATTGATAAACCTGGATTAAATGAGGGTTACGATTGATAAATCTTTATATCATTAGAAAGCCTGCGAAGCAAGGGAAAAATCAAGGGATGGTGGGAAGAAAAATAGGATGACCCAACATAAAGTATTCTGTACGGGAATGGACGTCCTGGAACTTCGTTTCAGATCAGCCCCGAAAGGAGGACTTTTGCATCCTGGAGATCGTCTTGACGAACCATGAGACGCGCCCCCATCGGGGCCGGTCCGGCGCCCGGTCCGAAGATTCCGATATCTTCTGATTGGATCAGATAAGGGATCTCCGACTGCTTTAAGATCTCCCCTGCCATTTCCGCTTCCATCCGAGATGGAAAGCGATGGAGAAGGATGAAATCCATCTTTGATCTCCCACATTCATTGGGCCGATACGGAAAACTGAACCTATTATGGCACTCTCAATCATAATTCACAAGCGGCAGAGAAGACGGCTCATCTATTCGGGTGCCCTCCGTTCGGAGGATAGGAAACCCTTTTTCGATTTTGTTAAGATAAGTCCAAGACAAGGAGGAAAACTATGAGTATTCTCGGCTGGATTATCTTTGGAGCAATTGTCGGCGTCATCGCAAAATTTTTGATGCCGGGTGATGATCCTGGCGGAATCATCGTCACGATTTTGCTCGGCATCGTCGGTGCGCTGATCGGCGGTTTCATCGGTCGGGCGCTCGGAATGTATGGGCCCGAACAACAAGCGGGCGGCTTTATCATGTCGATTCTCGGGGCGATTCTCGTGCTCTGGGGATATCGCGCAACGATTGGCCGCAGAACCGCTTGAGAAAAAATTAGACTGTCCCAGATAAGCCGGTTGCGGGGAGCGACTTATTAGGAACCGTGAGGTTCTTATGAAAAAAGCTCCACGCAACCGGCTTCTTTTTTCCCTATTCCTTCCCTCTGCTTTACCTTCCCTGATCGATTAAAAAACTAAGGCAACCTCCCCGATTTTTATGGTAGACTTCCGGCAGTTTCCCCCTAAGGTCATCTTGACTCCATGTGCGCATGAACGCTTACGCTTGGTCCTCACTGATCACTCTTCTTTCCGTATTTTCTATTGGGATTGGTGTCCTCCTCCATCACCCCGAAGGAAAGGTCAACCGTCAATTTGCGCTTTTCGCATCTAGTATCGCGATCTGGGCGGGTGGTCGTGTTCTTTACCTTACGACTCCGGATTACGAAACAGCACTGTTTTGGGTTCGCTTCGCCGTCGCTGGAGTCATTTTTATTCCAACTTTCTTCCTCCACTTTGTGTATGCCTTCTTACACATAAGGCGTGACAGATCTCTTTTTCTTTCTTACGCAGCCTCGCTCCTCCTGATCGCCATTAATTTCACACCATGGATGATTCAAGGGGTTTCCGTTAAATATCAATCGTCCTTTTTCGCAGATGCAGGGCCTCTTTATCCTCTGCTCCTGGTTCTCTTCACGATTGATCTCTCCCTCGGGTTCAACCTTTTGAGAAGACGTTATCGTCTTACCTTCGGACCAGAGCGGAACCAAATACGCCTCCTTTTTTGGTCGACACTTCTCGGTTTCGGCGGCGGAACAACCAATTTTTTAACCGACCTTGGTCTGGAAATATACTCACTGAGCGCTTACGCGACTTACCTGGTTCCTGTTTATGCCGCTCTCCTGATGTATGCGATCGTCAGACACCATCTTCTCGATGTTCAGATTGTTCTCCAAAACAGTATGGTTTATTTTGTCACCTTCCTAATCACAGCCATCCCCTTCTTCCTCTTAACCGCTTTCTTTCAAACGGTTCTTCCACTCAAAGCAGCGAATGTCACAACATTCATTCTGTTTATCTCCATTCTCCTGGTTTTCTCAAACATCAAACCACTCACACAGCAATGGGTAGAGCGGTCTATTTTCCGAGAGCGATACCGGCATTATCAGTCGATCCATGATTTTAGCGAGTCGATGGTTAAACTCCTTCACCTTGACGATCTTACTGAAAGACTCTTCAGCATCCTGTCGGAAACGTTGCGCCCTCAATCGATTTCTTTTTTTCTCCCGGACGGGAAGGGAAACTTTCAGTTTCACGGAGTACGAAACTCCGAAGACCCCGCAGCGCCCAATCACATTTTCTCCTCGCAACATCCTCTCATAAGAGAATTACAGAGACAGAAGAGAATGCTGGTTTGCGAAGAAATGGAGTGGACAGGGAACCCTTCCGAAGCGCTCGAAGAGATGCGCAAACTCGGCTGTTCTCTCTCTCTTCCATTTATTTTTGACGACCACCTCATCGGGATCTGTCATTTGGGACCGAAAAAAAACGGAAAAAGTTATTCCCCCGCCGAGCGATTCATGCTCCAAACACTTTGCGCCAATGCCTCCGTTGCCTTCGAGAATGCCCGGCTCTTCAGAGAAGTGAATCGGCATGCAGAGGAGAAGATCGAATCGATCGGGGTCCTTGCGGGAGGGATCGCGCACGATTTTAACAATATTCTCACAGTGATTATGGGCAATATTTCTCTCTCCAAAATGCAGATCGATCCAGGAAATGAGACGTTCACCCTATTATCTCAGGCTGAAAAAGCTTCCCTCCGTGCCAAGGATTTGACACAGCAACTGCTGACCTTCTCTAAAGGGGGCGCCCCCCTGAAGAAGATCACCTCAATCACTCCGCTGCTGATGGACCGCACCGACTCCGCCCTGAGAGGAACAAATGCCCGGTGTGAGTTCTCCCTGCCGGAGAATCTCTGGTCGGTAGAAGTCGACGAGGGACAAATCAGCCAAGTGATTGATCATCTTGTAGTCAACGCGAAGCAGGCAATGCCGGAAGAAGGAGGTATTGTTCGGATATGTGGAGAAAATGTAACGATCACCCAGGGAAGATCGATCCATGGTCTCTCATTGCTGAAGGAGGAGAAATACGTAAAAATAACGGTGGAGGATGAGGGTGTCGGCATACCGGAAGAGAACCTGCATAAAATCTTCGACCCCTATTTTACCACCAAGATCGGCGGAAGCGGATTAGGCCTTGCAACAGTCTATTCTATTATTAGAAGACATGAGGGTTTCATTGAGGTCAAATCCAAAGTGGCAATCGGAACGACTTTCGATTTTTATCTTCCAGCCTCCCGGAAAAAACCCTTTTCTCCAAAAGAAATCCAAGGGCCTCCTCATCGTCATCAAGGAAGGATCTTACTCATGGACGATGAAGAGACATTACGATACGCGACCGGGAAATTATTGGTTCACTTCGGTTTTGAGGTTGAGTTTGCCAAAGACGGCGCAGAAGCCCTCACCATTTATAAGAAATTCCAAAAGCTCGGACAACCGTTTGACGTAGTGATTATGGATTTGACGATCCCCGGCGGAATGGGAGGGAAAGAAACAATCCAAAAACTCCTTGAGTTTGCTCCCCAAGCGAAGGTGATCGTCTCAAGCGGTTACTCGAATGACCCGGTCATGGCTGATTTTAGAAAGTACGGTTTCAAGGACGTGGTTGCAAAACCATACCGAATCGAAGAGTTGATTGCGATCCTGCACAAGCTCACCACTGGAGAGGACGAATGAACCTTTCCTCTCCCCTCGGTTGATTACTAAAACACACGCTAGTTTTAATATTACAAAACCGTTAAATTGCAAGTACTACGATTTAATCTGACAATATGGTAAGGTCTTTGGATCTCATCCCGAGAGTGGGAGAAAGGAGTCAAGGACATGAGTAAGGATCAAAAGATCATCAAGACGAAGGTGGGATTACTGGAGCTGGCCAAGCAGTTAGGGAATGTCTCACAGGCCTGTAAG
>NZ_VTOW01000009.1 GCF_012184425.1 Candidatus Manganitrophus noduliformans | reverse complement strand
CTTACAGGCCTGTGAGACATTCCCTAACTGCTTGGCCAGCTCCAGTAATCCCACCTTCGTCTTGATGATCTTTTGATCCTTACTCATGTCCTTGACTCCTTTCTCCCACTCTCGGGATGAGATCCAAAGACCTTACCATATTGTCAGATTAAATCGTAGTACTTGCAAATTAGGCTTACGATAAAAAGTTTTACCTTAGATTTTGGCGTGTTTCTCTCCAGAATTCATAACTCCTTTCATTGCAGAAGCGGACCGGAGTTCTCCACAGTCATACCAATAGCATTTCCAAGTCCAACCATATGCCGGCGCTTCCCAATGCATTCAGAGCTAATTGTGCGCCGACGTTGGCGGTCAAATTTGATACCGTCGTTGCTAAACCGACCCCGCGGCTCCGGAAAAGTGCGCTGGCCCCAACCGAATTGGGCCACCTTCAATCAGTCTTAAATTGGAGAAGAGTTTCTACTCCTCCTCGAAGTGCGCTCCCACATCCATCGCGGCATGCAGAACACGCACCACGACAATCCCTTTTGGTATTACTTCGTAAAAAATCACATACCGGCCGACCGGGAAGCTTCGCAGCTTTGGGGCCAACTCATCCCGCAGGCGGCCCATCATTGGCTGCTCGGCAAGCATGTTGAATTTGGCCTCGATGAGCTGCAAGAGATCATCGGCCTTGGCTGCATTGTCCTCTGCAATGTAGCTCCAAATTTCGCTCAGGTCAGCGAGGGCGAGGGGAAGCTTGTCGATGACCGGCATCTAGGCCCCAGGTTTCTTGGTTCGCGCGGCGAGTCTCTTCCGCCCCTCCCGCTTCACTTCCTCGATGTCAAAAGGGGTAGCAGGGCCGCTGTTCAACCCCTCTTGGATGGCCTCGCGCAGTTGCTCAAGCTTTGCCGCCCTCAGCCGGTCTTTCTCTTCCATCAGTCGCAGCGCTTCCCGGACAACTTCACTTGCTGAAGTGTAAAGGCCTGAGGCGACCTTTTCCCGGACCATCTGTTCTAATTGCGGCGTGAGATTAATATTCATGCTCATGGCAGACCCCTCTCGATATATTGCTTTTTTCAATTCACTGACTTAATCCTACTATATAGAAAATGGCAGTAATTGTCAAAATCTGACAATCGTCCCTGCTCGCCCCGCGCCGTCGCGCCGGGGTGTGGCGTTCCTCCCGCTGACCAAAGGCCGCCCGAAGGAGCCCGCATACCCCTATCGGCGACGTAATCGACTGGACATACAACGGCAGAAAGCTGCATCCGACGCAGAAGCCCTCCCCGTCCTGCTTCCACCCATAGAAACCTTCTCTGCCCTGCGCGGCCTCGTGATTTCTTCCCATGCGTAGGGGCCATATAGTACGTTCCCGCCAGACAAGCGTCCCGTTTTAGCTCGCTCCCTCCTGCCCTTCCAAAGTCGATCGATAGGCTCCGCCTCCTCGGTGTTCCTACCTTGCACTCTTTTATTGCCTTGCCATTTGCTGAAACAAAGAGGGCTGGCCATTAGCCAGCCCTCCTCTGCTCCCGCCTTTCCCGTGACTACCATCCCCCTCCCCTCGTTTTCGGAATTCTCCCCAGCTCGTGTATGAAGAAGGATGGCTCACGGACCTCATTTTGGACATATCGGGCATGACTGATATAGACCCGCTCTTTCGCCCGCGTGTCGGGTAAGGAGGCAATGTTGCCACCGCCTCCTCCCCTAAGAACCGGACATGAGAGTTTCCCCTCATCCGGCTCAAGCCTTTCAAAGCCCCTTTTGAGGAGCCGGCTTCACCACTTTCAATCCTTGGCTGTGTGCTTGTCTATGGCAATTAGGATGCAACAGGATCATATTGTTGAGTTTATTTAATCCCCCCTTTGCGCGTTCAACCAGATGATGGCAGTTCCATTGAGTTAAGCTTGTAATCTTCTCGTGGCAGATGGGACAGATTCCATCCTGTTCTTTCCAGAGATAAAGCAGCTTCCTTCTCCCTCCTAGGTCTCCCACCATTTTGATATCTAAACGTTTTTCAAAGTAGGTTTCCCATTTTGGATCAAAGGGGTTTGCTTCAGCTCTGACTTTGATATGCCGCGAGATTTTTACACTGGTTGCCTTAAAGAGAAGTCTTACCGGCAGCGTTTCTCCTGTATCCTGTTGAATTCTTTTGAGAGAAAACATCCATTCTCGGTTGCCAACTTTGGTGAAATACTTTTCCTTAATCCAGCGGGCTCCCTTGTTTGGATGTCGGCGCTTTACCCATCGCCATAGAAGTTTGTGAATTTGATGATCCACCGACTGGAAGGTTTTCTTGGCGACGATATGCTTGTGATAGTTCGCCCATCCCCTAATGACCGGGTTTAGGAAATCTATCAAGCCTTCTTGTTTTATCGTCATGTTTCCCTTCACGATTCCTCGGACTTTATCCAAGAATGCCTTGATATTTTTCCTGGATGGCATGATAAGGAGTTTATCCTTGTACTTGCGTACGTTTTGCCCGAGGAAATCAAACCCTTCCTCGATATGTGTAATCCTGGTCTTTTCTTTTGAGAGTTCCAGGCCCCTGGTCATGAGAAATTTTTCCACCAGCGGTTTGACCTCATCCTCTAACAGTTCTTTTGATTTAGCGGTGATGATGAAGTCATCTGCATATCGGACCATGTTCACTTGATGGACGCGTTGCATTCGCTCCGTTCTCTTGAACCGTTTTGCCAGTTCTCTTTCCAGTCCATCCAGTGTCATGTTGGCCAAGACGGGAGAGATAACACCTCCCTGTGGTGTTCCAGCCTCGGTCGGATAAAGGGTTTGCTTGTCGATGAATCCCGCCTTGAGCCATTTCCGGAGGATCACCTTATCCATTGGGATATGGGTAACCAGCCAGTCATGGTTGATATTGTCAAAGCAACCTCGGATATCGCCTTCGAGTATCCACTGTGGGCTTTTCGTTTTACCCAATGCAATGAAACATTGGGCGATGGCGTCCGCCGTGGACCTTTCAGGTCTGAATCCATAGGAGTTCAGATCCGCTGTGGTTTCCGAGACCGGTTCTAGGGCCAGGAGATAAAGCGCTTGCATGGCCCGATCCTTCATCGTCGGAATCCCCAGCGGTCGCATCTTGTTGTTGCTCTTCGGGATGTAAACCCGCCTTAAAGGGAGTGGCTTGTAACCACGCCGACTAAGAGACAATATCGCGGCAGACTTGCTTTCTGGGGTAGACCATGTTTTGCCATCGACCCCAGGGGTATGTTTGCCAGGATTTTCAGTCACTCGTCTGACAGCGATTGCTTTACCGGCGAACGAGCGGGTGAGCAGGCGCTCCAAAGTTTTCGCATCGTGGCGCCTGTTCTCCTGTGTTGCCTTTACAATACGCGCTTGCAGCCTCCTGACCGTTCGGTGACACTTGGCCCAATTGATCTGATGCCAAGTCACCTCCTGGTAAGGAGGCGCAGACACAATTTGAATTGTGCTCATCTTGCTTTCCTCCTTAAAGAAGGTTCGTCAAACTCTCTTGTAAAGAAAGACCATACGGAAGTCTGCCCGCTTTCGCGTGAGATGATGTCGCTTTCGCTCAATCCCTATCTACTCCATTACAGAGTAGCCTTCGCTTCCTCCGCTTTCCTCTACCCGCATCCCCATCGGCTTACCTTGCGGTTTGCTTTCCCTTTCGGGAGGAATACGGGTTTACCGTGTTCCGCTTAAATACCAGAGTGGGTTAGACCCTTCCTATTCACCGGTAGCTTGTCTGTCCACGATATAGGAGGTATGAACCTATATTCCAGCTACATACCATTTTGGTTAGAGCCTATCAGCACCTTTGGCTCCTCGTACGTTACGGCGTTTATCGGAAGTTCACATCTGTTGGTCGTACCACTCAAGCCTAGTTCCCTTCCGCCTTGGCGCTGGCAGAAATGTTCTCCCCTCACGGGTTCAACACCAACCTCGCGGCTGAGGCTACATTGTCTCGGGAGCTTTACACAGCGGCATTGCTACTGCTGCATATCCCGATAGGCTACTGCTGGTGAAACAGCAGGTCTCATCCGATGCTCTGTTGAGACAGATATTTAAGCGACTTCACGTCGCACGATACCGACATACATCAACCGGCGCTCCTCCTCCACCGTTCCTCTGACGTGAGGAAGGGTCCCCTGCAGTACACCGACGACGAAGACGACCCGGAATTCCAACCCTTTTGCCCCATGCAGGGTGATGAGGCGAGCGCCTTCTTTCTCTTTGGGAGATCCTCCCAGAATCGCGGCGATCGCCATCTCGTTGATGAAATTGACCACATTGGGTCCCGCGTTTAACTCAAATTGGTCGGCCATCTGTGCCAGCTCCCTGAGATGACCGATCCGTTTATCGATATCCTCCTTGCTTCGACAGATTTTCTGTAGATATTGTGTATACCGAAATTCGACCGACGCCGCTCGCATCAAATCGGAAATACAAAGATCGGAGATCCTGCTACGGAGCCGGTCCAGGCGCGCCAATAGCCGAAGCAGGGCGTCCCGCGCTTCTCCATCGACATAACCATTGTCGACGGCCATCTCGGCCGCATGATAGAGGCTCACCTCCTCCCGCTCGGCAAGATCCTCCAACACATCGACAAGGCGGGACGTGATCCCTGGCTCCAGTTTCAGAACCCGCTCTAATGCCGGGGTGTTCTCCGGAAGGGCGACCGCCGTCATAAGGGCCAGCATGTCTCGGACCTCCCTGATTTCGTAGAAGGAGCGATCACCCGTCTTTCTGCAGGGTATCTTCAACCGCTTGAGCGCGGTTTCCACCGTCGCAAGCTGGACATGACGGCGGGCGAGAATGGCGATCTGTTCTAACGGGGTATCCGATCGCACAAGCGCCTGAATCTCCCGCGCCACGAAATCGGCCTCTTCCACTTCCGATCCGAATCCCAGCACGGCGAGGGCCCCCTCTACCTTGCGGACGGAATAGATCTCCTTCTGAAAACGGCTCCGATTGTTTTTGATTAAGTTGTTTGCCGCGGCGATGACCGCTTTGGGTAGACGAAAACTCTCCCGCAAGGTGATGACCTCCGGGGAGAAATCATCGACGAAGCGACGCAGCACTTCAGGGGTCGCTGATCGGAAAGAGTAGATCGATTGGTCGTCATCGCCGACCACCGCGATGCCGCGCTCCTTTCCGAGCAGCGAGATCAGCGTATATTGCGCGAAGTCACAATCCTGGATCTCATCCACGATAAGATGACGCCAGAGGCTGCGGACCTCGCTTAATGTTCCTGCATCCTCATTGAAAAGGCGAAGCGTCAGATAGACCAAATCGTTGAAGTCGATGCACCCCAGAGTCCGCATTCGCTCCTGATAGGCGTTAAAGATCCGAACGAAGTCCCCTCCTTCACGAACGAGCGCCTCGCCGGGATTCTCTTGCGCCTTAACGCGAGCGGCCTTGCGGGAGAGATCGGCCAAATCGACGGCTGTTTCGTTGATATTGAGTCCATGGATCGCTTCTTTGAGGATTTTGTTTGCCTGCTCCGTCGAGGCAATTGTAAACCCCTCCGAATACCCTGGCAGTTTATGGATATGGAGGCGCAAGATCTGCGCACAGGTTCCGTGAATCGTGCGAATCCAAGTGAGCCGCTTACCGGTCAATGCGAGAATCCGATCCCGCATCTCCTGGGCGCCTTTATTCGTAAAAGTGATCGCGAGGATCTTTTCCGGGTCCTCGCCTTCATGAATCAGCGCCGCGATACGATTGGCGATCGTGTGTGTCTTTCCTGTTCCGGGTCCCGCAAGAATAAGAAGCGGTCCTCCCCGGAAGAGGACCGCCTCCTTCTGTTCAGGATTGAGTTGCTCCGGATTGAGTGATTCCAAGGTATCCCCCCTTTCGCACATGTTCGTTGATATCGGATCCCACGGGCAGATAGAGTTTCAGAGAGAGGACGTTCCGGCTCCGGAATTCCTCCGAAAGCCATGCGGCCGCTTTCTCTCCCGCCGGATCGGCATCCAGACAGAGAACCACCGTTTTCCCGATGAAGAGATTAAGCCACGCCTCGTTAAAGCCCCAGCTTCCAGGGCTGCCGATCGCCGAGAAGCCGAGCTGAAGCAGGGTCAGTGTGTCTATTTCACCTTCGCAGAGAAAGAGAATGGAAGCCTTCCCGATTTCGTCGTGGTTGTAAAAGAAGGTGGCCCATCCGGTGGCAGCAAAGCGCTTAATCTGACGGGCTTCCGCTTGCGCTTTGGTGAGCAGGCAGCGCGCCTGAATCAGTTGAACCGCTCCTCCGACCCGGTAAGGAAAAAGAAGAATCGGGAGCTTCTGTTTTTCGAAAAGATAGAAATTGGTGAGTCCCGCGGACTTAAGCGAATGAAAGCCATATCGCCGGCTTAACGCCCAGGAGGCGCTCGCGTACTGACCGGGACGAAGATAGCCGATCTTCATCTGTTCGATGATTTCCGTCTTCAAACCCCGGGAACGAAGATAATCCATTCCTTCCTCCTGCATTGGGGCGAACTTCATAAACGCCTCCAGAAGTTCCCCCTTTCTCTCGGCAGAGAGGACCGGTCTCTCCGCTTCCGATCGGCGCGGCCGAGCCGGGGGAAGCGGCTGGCGCTCCCCGCGAAGATAGCTGACGGCTTCTTTGAAATCGCACCCGAGCACCTGCATGACCAGGTCGATCACGGACCCGTAGATGCCGCGGCAGACATAGCAGTGATAACGATTGGTGTTGAGGTTCAACCGAAGGGAGGGATTCCGATCGGGCTTATGCGAGAAGCAGCGCGCGCTCTGGCCGATCACTTCCAATCCCAGGCGGCGCGCCACCTGCTGGATCGGAATCGATTTAACGCTCTCCAATGACTCCTGCATCGATGCCTCCAAAAAAAAGAGGCCCCGGGAAACGCCCCGGAGCCTCTCAAGATGATCTTCCTTTTGCCTAGAAGCCGGCCCCTTGGATCTGTCCGGCCGGCTTTCTCTCCACCGTGAGCATCGGCGGAAGTGTGGAGCGTGAAGATTCGCTTTTCCGGCACTCCCGGCAGAGCGTATTTGGATCATGGCCGATCGCCTCGCTCGCCTCGCTTTTGGCCTCGGGATAAAGCAGCGAAGAACAGCGGCGACAATGTGCCCAGGGGGAGCGTTTATAATCCTCGATCGAGCGGTCGAGCTGCTGCAGCTCTCCGAGGGTCAGTTCGCTGAGGCGGTGTTTCCGAAACCGTTCTGAACAGAGCATGATGACCTCCATCGGAACCGATCCTTTCGGCTCCACCTCCTTCTGGATCTTCTCTCGCAATCCGGTGATGGTGGCCTCCTCTGAAATGGCCGGCGTCGCTCCGTCCGAAACAAGAGAAGGAAGACTCTCTGGCTTTACCGGCTTGGATTCCTGGCTGCGGATTTCCTGCGGCTGCGGATCGAAGCGAGGACGCTCCGCGGCGGATGTCTCAGGCGATGTTTCTGTCTTCGTTTCCTCCTTTGTTTCATTCTGGCTTCCTGTAGGCGCCGCCGCTTTTGGATCGCCGCGATCGGCCGCGGCCGCGCTTGGCAGCATCGGCAGAGCCATACTCTCCGGGACGGTGAAACCAGCGTGTTTTACCAACAGATCGGCCAACGGAAATTCAGGCGCCTCAATTCCGAAAAGCCATTGATCGACGCGGCGACGTCTCCCCTTTTTCGGATCCCAGATCGAAACCGAGGCTTTGTATTTAGAGAGCCAGAAGGGAATACCGGCCAGCTCGCGCCCCCTGCGGGAGAGGGCTTTGTTGAATCGCGTGATCTTCTTCAAAATTCCCCGGACCGAATGCCAGGAATTTGTGGGAACCCGCCAGACGTCTGTTCCGGGGACCCCCACAATGAGAAAATGCAGCAGTCCGGAGAGCTTGCAATAATTCTTCTGATACACTGGACATTCATCCGGAACGCAGGGAAATTGCTTTAACCTTCTGCGGAACGGTCGGCTCGGTCCGCCTTCTGGCGGCCCGTCCATACCGATGTCTCTGGTTGCGATCAGTCGGCCCTCCTTCGGCTCGGAGGAGCAGTACAATCCGCTTTCCCGAAAGGCCATCAATTTGTGGGGGATAATGTCCCACCAATCATTCTCCGGAAAGGTGATCCGAACCCGCCGGATCTCGCCGGTCTCGTCGCCGTAGAGCTTTCGGATACGCGCGGCATGCTCCGGATCGGTCCTGCACTCAGATGAATAGACTGAAAAATAGCCGACGTTTTCAGGCCGAAGCTCCTTTCCGATCGCTTTCTCGATCTCTCTCGGAGAGAGATGCTCTTTCATCATCCGCCGATAAGTCTGCATCTCCGCTGCCGACAGCCGATGCGGGCCGTCATTTTGCGGAACCTTGATCCCCGGCCGCAAGACACCGGCATACGTCGGCGAGGCGCGATCATCTAGGATTGATTCCGGCTCATGCCAGAGATGATCCATTTTCCCATCCGCAATCGCATCGCTGAAGGGGATGAACTTATTCGGATGCTTCGAAGTTGTTTTCACGGCACCTCCTTGTCGTGCTGTAGGGTTAATGCACGGGATTTTTAAAGATCTTTTTGTCCCTCCTTATCTGTATCCGAGGGCCGTATTTTTCGACGAGATTCTTCGGATACGGCCCCTCCGGATCAAGCCCAACACGCTTCAGCAGTCGCGCAAAGGCGATTCGCTCCCGGCGGCGTACCGGACCGGAGAACTCCCTTCTGGCAGCCTGAGTATGTCCTCGGATCCTGTTCTGGATCTTAGGATCGCCCTGCCTTAGAAATCGATTCTGTTCTTTGAGGCGATGCCTATCGCAAAGAATAAAATCTTGCATGCTCTCTCTTTCACCGTTCGGAAGTTGTTTAGGATCGTCTTTGAGTTTCATCGCTTACATCCTCATAGAGGCCGGATGTTGTCTATCAGCCAGCCGGTAAGTGCCAGAGAATACCGGGTGCCCTCTTTCCTCTGAACCAACTCCTTCGGACAAAATAAGAAGGCCCTGGTGGCGTGGACCCCAGGGCCTCTGCGATTTCCGGCTCTTTTCTTTCTACCTGCTAGATTGTATTTTACTTCTAACGGAGATAAACCACGGAAGGACGGTCTTTCAGATCGGCGTCAATCGTAATGAATTGACCGCCCTGCTCTTTGGGAGATGGCATCGCCCGAGATGGATAGGGTATCTCCATCCGGATCTTACTGATGTCGGACATCATCAAATGGTTGCCCGAATTATAGTCTCAATCCTTGTTTTGGTGGAACCTTCTCTTCAACTCGTTTAGCCGGGCGTTGACAAGATCGGAGAGGGAAGTGTTTCAATCCTTGTTTTGGTGGAACCTTCTCTTCAACAATCTGTTCGTTGTATCAGCACTAAATCACCGTTGCGGTTTCAATCCTTGTTTTGGTGGAACCTTCTCTTCAACTTGCTGACAGTTCCCGCTTTGTGCGCTCTAACTCCTGCTGTTTCAATCCTTGTTTTGGTGGAACCTTCTCTTCAACTCAACGGGGTTGATTCGGGCGACATACCGGCAGAGTGTTTCAATCCTTGTTTTGGTGGAACCTTCTCTTCAACGAAAACCCCGTGGCGGTCTATCTCTTGGCCGTCCTTATGTTTCAATCCTTGTTTTGGTGGAACCTTCTCTTCAACAAAAAGCGGAGGAAGCGAGGAAAGAGCAGGAGAGAAAGTTTCAATCCTTGTTTTGGTGGAACCTTCTCTTCAACCCGCCGCCGAGCGGCGCGTCAAAAGGAAAGTCCACCTGTTTCAATCCTTGTTTTGGTGGAACCTTCTCTTCAACTTGTGACTGGCTACCGGATCCACCCGGGCCACCCTGTTTCAATCCTTGTTTTGGTGGAACCTTCTCTTCAACGCAAGGGCCTTGCCGCGCTTCCCTGGTATTATCGCTGTTTCAATCCTTGTTTTGGTGGAACCTTCTCTTCAACTTGTTCTCTCGGCTTTTTTCGATCCCCCCCTCCGCAATGTTTCAATCCTTGTTTTGGTGGAACCTTCTCTTCAACCCCCCTCCGATGGGTCGCCGTGCCTCTTGATCCCGCGGTTTCAATCCTTGTTTTGGTGGAACCTTCTCTTCAACAGTCCGTCAAACACTCGAAATCCGATCATGTCGTAGGTTTCAATCCTTGTTTTGGTGGAACCTTCTCTTCAACTGGTATTGGCCGAATTCGTGTGGAAAGGATTTGATCTGTTTCAATCCTTGTTTTGGTGGAACCTTCTCTTCAACTTCAGCCCGCAGATCTGACAGGCCGGTCCGGATGCCCGTTTCAATCCTTGTTTTGGTGGAACCTTCTCTTCAACCGGAAGAACTCCACAGCACCGGCCCCCAGCTCGTCGAGTTTCAATCCTTGTTTTGGTGGAACCTTCTCTTCAACAGTCTTTCCCCGCCTGCCGGCACCACAGCTCATAAAGTTTCAATCCTTGTTTTGGTGGAACCTTCTCTTCAACCCGTCCCGCTCTTTGAGGGGCGGCCGGCATTTATGCTGTTTCAATCCTTGTTTTGGTGGAACCTTCTCTTCAACCTGAAGAAGTTCCTCTCCGACGACGAGGGCTGGATGGTTTCAATCCTTGTTTTGGTGGAACCTTCTCTTCAACCCGAAGAATCGCCTCTTTTCCATCTTCCCCAATCGGTTTCAATCCTTGTTTTGGTGGAACCTTCTCTTCAACTGGTCGATATCCTGACCATTTTCGAAGGGAGGGTTCGTTTCAATCCTTGTTTTGGTGGAACCTTCTCTTCAACCTCGGATCTTCTTTCGCTTTCTTCCCGCGATACCGGAGTTTCAATCCTTGTTTTGGTGGAACCTTCTCTTCAACTGTGCAAGAGTCATTAGATAGTATTGAGAAGAAGTTAGAGTTTCAATCCTTGTTTTGGTGGAACCTTCTCTTCAACCAGAAATCTCTTGAAGAGATGGCTTTTGACAATTATCGTTTCAATCCTTGTTTTGGTGGAACCTTCTCTTCAACTGGGTCTTCGACGGCTGGAGCGTACACATCGGATCTTGTTTCAATCCTTGTTTTGGTGGAACCTTCTCTTCAACCGGATGCAGCGGGGAGTATGTCCCGCCGTCCACGATGTTTCAATCCTTGTTTTGGTGGAACCTTCTCTTCAACATGAAGGTCGAACACGGTGCAAGGTTTGTCCAGATCGGTTTCAATCCTTGTTTTGGTGGAACCTTCTCTTCAACCTCGACGAGATCGAACGGCGGAACGTCGTCGTTTCGTTTCAATCCTTGTTTTGGTGGAACCTTCTCTTCAACTCTGTTTTCGCTGCACGGGGCAGGTGGATCAGATTCGTTTCAATCCTTGTTTTGGTGGAACCTTCTCTTCAACATTTCATTCGGAGTTGTTACCGTAGGGGTATTAGGTTGTTTCAATCCTTGTTTTGGTGGAACCTTCTCTTCAACACGTTGAACTGATCGTTTGCCCCCACACCGCCGCTGTTTCAATCCTTGTTTTGGTGGAACCTTCTCTTCAACCCGCGCATTCTGATTCACCGGGTGGTGAGCTGCATTGTTTCAATCCTTGTTTTGGTGGAACCTTCTCTTCAACCAATCAGCCTAGAGCATAACGGCGGAAACGCATTCAAGTTTCAATCCTTGTTTTGGTGGAACCTTCTCTTCAACTGGTGGTGGGAGATGGGACGTAAAGGCATTGATCTTGTTTCAATCCTTGTTTTGGTGGAACCTTCTCTTCAACCGGGACCCTCTTCCTCCTCTTCTAGATTTAGCTCGCAGTTTCAATCCTTGTTTTGGTGGAACCTTCTCTTCAACTTCCGGCAGTCCGTCTGACTCTACTAACTCGGAAAGTTTCAATCCTTGTTTTGGTGGAACCTTCTCTTCAACATGTCTACTGCCAAGAGGTAGTCGAAAGCGAGGAAGTTTCAATCCTTGTTTTGGTGGAACCTTCTCTTCAACCGTTAGCGTGCCTTGCTTCCCCTGCCCCTGCTAATAGTTTCAATCCTTGTTTTGGTGGAACCTTCTCTTCAACAAGATAAAGCGTACTGGGAATTGACAGACGAGGAAAAGTTTCAATCCTTGTTTTGGTGGAACCTTCTCTTCAACTTCGGGAGGGGGGCGAGGATGTGGAGCTGGTGGTGACGTTTCAATCCTTGTTTTGGTGGAACCTTCTCTTCAACAGGACGGCACCTGAGATTGAGCGCACCACCAGTTTGGTTTCAATCCTTGTTTTGGTGGAACCTTCTCTTCAACACGCCGCCTCCTTAGATCGTCTGCTTGCCGCCGAGTTTCAATCCTTGTTTTGGTGGAACCTTCTCTTCAACTTGTTCCTCCCAGGTCTCCCCAAGGGAGGTGTTGAGTTTCAATCCTTGTTTTGGTGGAACCTTCTCTTCAACAGGCAGATTGGCCAACGCATCAGATCGCATTTCGCTGTTTCAATCCTTGTTTTGGTGGAACCTTCTCTTCAACTTTTTACCTCCTATTGGTTTTAGGCTTGGGTTGAGTTTCAATCCTTGTTTTGGTGGAACCTTCTCTTCAACCGCACTTTGTCTGAAATCTCTTTTGAAACAATGTTTTTGATTCTTTTGAAAAAGGCCTTTTTATGAAGTTTTCTTTCCCGTTTCATCGTTTTTTCTATTTTGTTTTTTACCTATTACATGGTTCTCAAGACATTTTTCTTAAATTAATCAATAAGTCTGATAAAAAAGCTTATTGAACGCAAATATTTCTGTAGCAACAATCGACGCACCGCACGCGGTGGGGGGTTCTTTTGGGGAAATATCCTCTTTGAGTAATCCGCAAAATTTCCTCGATCGCGGCTTGGGCCGATTGAAAATCTTTTTCCGTATATGGGATTTCCTTGATCAGACTGTTGCTTCGGATATAGCAAACATATCCGCGTTTTACTTCCCGCTGGTAAGTATCTTGAATCAGAAGGGCGTACAGAATCGATTGATACCGGTGGGTCCGGTAGACCCCTTCTTTATATTCCGTATATTTGTAGTCGAGCGGGGCTAAAGTCCCGTCGGATAAATAAAGAACCTCGTCGACTTTTCCTTTGAGGTGATATCGATCGGAGGCCAGGTAAACGTCCATCTCTCTCGATGCGCAGCCGAGCTTCTTCCGAACGTAGTCGGGGTTGTTCCGCTTTCTCTCCTCATGAACCTCGCGTCCCTTTAAGACTTTGTAGCGCTGATCTTCGTGCTGCGAGATCTCAAGGCAGTTCATGAAATAAATGAAGCGGGGACAGTAGAGGTATTCGATCACCTCCGATGGGGTAATATAGACTCCCTGTGTTTCGGCAACGTTCATAAGAAATTGAGTAAAAGGTTTGCGCGTTCCGCAACGCTCCGCTGGTGAACCTCACTAAAAGAACTTCGATAAAATCTCGTCCGTGACCAGCTCTTTGTCGAACGCTTGCCCGACCAGTTTAATTTTCTTGAAGTCGGCATCGCAGAAGGGAAAGAGATAGACTGAGTCGTGCTCCGCGTCGATCAGGTCGTTGCAGCGCATCGCCAGCTCATCCATCTGATTCGGATTGAGTGTCCCCAGGAAGACGCTCTTCTGCACCCGGTAAAGCCCCTGCCCCTTGCACGCCTTCGCCACCCGGCTCCGGCGCGGCGTCGATTGTATGTCGTAGACGACCCAGACCAGCACCTTCTTCTCCTTTGATCAGTTCATTGGCGATATGGTGGCACTCGAACTGGATGATATCCCGATTCTTGATGTTTCTTCCCCGATAACGAACCCCCTTTTCGAAGGTCTCGTTCAACGATTCGATCAGGGCAGCCTTCCCCCCCGGATTGAGCGTGAAGCCTCCTTTGATCGCATCAAAAAACTCCTGTTTTACCTTTCTTTGCGAAAAGAGATAGATCACCGTCTGATCGGCCAGAATTCGAAACATTTCGATCAAATCGAAGACAAGCGATTTTTTATTGTAGTTGTCGGTGTGAATGAAGCCGATATACGGATCGAGCCCCGCAATGATACAGCCCTTTTCGACCATCGAATAGAGGACGCCATAACCATAGTTCAGAAGGCAGTTAAATTCATCTTTGGCCGGCTGGCGCGAGCGGCCGTCGAATTTATATCGGTCCGGCATGACGAAGTTGATTGCATCGAAGTAGACCCGTCCGGCCGAGCCTTCCAGACCCATCAATCTCCCCCGTTTCTCCTCCAGCGTTCCCGCAGTATTTTGAATCTTGATCTTTGCTTCTTCGAGACGACGGATATATTCCGAGAGGAGCGCTTCTTTTTCGGGACGACTGTTTTTAAGGCGGTTTAACAAATCGATCTGGTTTGAAAATTTCACTCCCACCCACTCCGCCGCCAGAGCAAGGCCGCGTTCGTCTTGGGCGAACTCCAATTGCTTCCGGCGGATCAAGGTCGTGCTCCCGAGCTTCGAGTGCCAGACCCGGCCGTAAGGATCTCCGAAATCGTCCAAGAAAATCAGATCGATGTTGTTGTCCATCGCCAGCTTGATCGCATCGGTGGAGAGGGTGGCGCTAGTGGTGATGAGGATCGAATCGACCTTCTTCACCGAGACTTCGAAGCTCTTCTCTTCATTTTTCACGAGAAAATTGCTGTCTTTTCTGCGAAGGTACGATCCGAAAGAGTTGATCACCAGCTGCATTGGCCTCTCACGTTCATGAATGCTCCATCAGGTATGTCAATTCTTCATGAACACCCAAGGAGCGCGCCCAACGATTCAGATACTTCATATTCAACCGCTTTCCCTGCCGAACGATCACAGAGAGGGAATCCTCCAAGTCTCTGGGCCGCCCGGCCTTCAGCTTCTGGAGGATTAAATCTTCCGGACCGGCAACCCAGAGCGGCACAGGTCCTAATGGCACCCGGCGACGCCGCACCAACACGTTTTTGTCATGGTCGTCTCTCGTCGACATCAGATCGACCGGAATTCCACTCCAGAGAAGCCGCACATGTTTGTCGCGGATCATTGGATTGTGATCCGCCCATTCGGTGTCGAGTGAAAAACCGCGGTTCTGAAGAGCCTGCAACAAATGGTCACGCTTTTTTCCCTCCAGAACCATCAACACATCCAGATCTTGCGTCGCGCGGGGCTGCCCCCACGCCCCCAATGCAAGCGCGCCGACGATGCAATAGCGAACACGCTCTTTTTTAAGGCCGACGATGAGTTCGCGCAACGCCTGCTCAATTCGCTCACTCCATTCCGTTGTCACGTCGAGTCTTCCGGTTTTTGAGATTCGCTCTCATCGTTGTCCGCGCTTCATCCCAACGCCACAACAGTTGATGGGCCGCGTCCTCGATCTGGTGCGCCGAGGCCTTGGGGTTTTCTGTTTTGAGACTCGACATCAATTGCCTCCATCCCTGTCCGGATAAGGCCAATACCTGGCAGAGTCCTTCTTCCGCCGTCGCCGGCCAGACCGTTGACCTGAATTCCTCCTTCACAAGATTCAAATGCTTCAACCAAAAGGGAGGAAAAGGCAAACCGTTCTGTTTCTCTAAATCTTTCCGGATCTCTCGTCTCATTCGAAAGCTCTCTCTGAGGCCTGCGCTCGCTTGATTGTCCCAAACCCCCGCGACACCGATTTGCCGAGGCCGATGTAGTCGGGGAGATCGAAGTTCACCGAGAAGGTCCCTTTGAACCCGGTCATCTCCACGCCATGGACCTAATTTAAAAAATAATCTGTGAGGGTGAAGATTGGCTTTGGTTATAGCGAAAGCCTATTCCAGCAGACTCAGCAATATCAAAATCATAAATGTGTCTATTATCGGTAACATCCACATAGGGAAATAATTCTCTTGATGAGTCAACGTAATTGATATCTAATATCCTGAACTGCCATCTGTAAAGCCCCAGTGTATTCTCGGCGAGGCCCCCACGGGCATCCAAGAGTTCCAATTCCCATTGATTGATCTTGAATCTTTCACCCTGAACTGATTCCCATGCTGCCTTTACCCGTTCTAGAAGTTCCATACTGACCTGATTATGGATTAGAAAGATCCTCGTTTTCTCATCTTCGCCACGGAGCATTTGTTTTATCGTTTTTGTTTGCAGATCAAACCTCAGTTTTCTTAACGCTTGCCCAAGAGCCATCGCATCAGTATCCTTCTGCGCTCGTGTATGGAGCCAGTTAAAATAACGTTGCACTAGATTGAGAAACTTCGTTTCTTCAAGCTCATCTGATTTGCACTGACCAAGCATATCGACTGTGACGTCCACTTCCAGAGAATGTCCATCTGAATCTCTTCCATAAATAGCATGAGCATGCAATTTCTCGTTGGATTTAACACAAACCAGATAGACCACCCCTCTTTGAGGATTACCCCAGTTTCTATTGGTACGCCCTGCCGCCTGAATAATAGAATCCAGGGGCGCTATATCACGCACGGTTGCATCAAAATCCAAATCTACGCCAGCTTCTACTGTCTGAGTAGCGATAAGAATGGGTGCTCCTTTATTTTTTATATCCTCCTTAACCTGCGCGATAATTGCAGCCCGGTGAATTGGCAGGAGAGCAGCGGTTAAACTGTAGACACGCCTTCCTAAATAACGCTCGGTTAACTCCTCGTATATTTTTTGAGCGCAGCGGACGGTATTTAGAATCACCAAAAGCGATTGGCCCGTATGACCTACAAGTAAACTGTCCAGGAATTTTAGCAGTTCATCCTCGTCCATAGGCTCCTTAATCTTTTTGATAGAAAGGTTCGTTCGTTTTAGTTTCTTATAGTAACGATTCGGGTTTTCTACCAAATGACCGGTTCCTGGTACTTCAAAGTCAGGACATGTTGCACTGCTGATAATAAAATGGCTTTTACCGATTTTACAGAGAAGGTTCACAAACTCAGCAAAAGTAGTCCACGCTTTATATGGTACTCCTTGAATTTCGTCCAAAAGCACAACCGCATTGAACAGGTTGTGAAATCTGGAAGCAAAGGCCTTCTTCTCACTTAGGAACGCATAGAGCAACTGATCGAATGTAGTCACGATAAAGGGTTTGTTCCAGATGTCGGCATGGAATTTTATCGTATCCCTGTCCGTTCCATCGGCCATGCTCCCTGCACCCAGATCTGAAAGAGAGTGATATTTTAGGATGTTGTCGCTCCCAAGAATTTTTGCATACTCCTCGTACGACTGCTCAATGACCGACAAAAAGGGGAGCGCCACAATAACCTTAGGCCGCATCCCAGCTTTCACCATCAGATTAGCGACTTTTAGTCCAGCATCGGCGAGAATGAGTGTCTTGCCCATACCCGTAGGAAGAGATAAATTCCAGAAGCCTCCTGTTTGAACCTTCTGAGGTGTGATGGCGGAGAGCGTATTGCCTACTTCTTGGTAAGCCATGTTCCTCATATCGTTCAAAACCGTTTTAGGGACGTTTGAAAATTTTTGTGTGCGATATACATCGACCGATCGTTCATCTAGGGTGTAGGGGAGGATGGAACTGTCCTTCTCTCCAGTCACAAGCCAAAACTTGTCCGATTCCAGCAGAATGGAGTAGAGAAACATCGTAAGTATATTGAGTTCAAAAGTTGTACGAGTACTGGCAATCTTTGTAAACGTCTTACGCACTTCTATGGCGACTTTTCTAAAGTCAAGATGCTCACAGACTTGGGCGTTAAATCCCCGACCAGAGCCGGAAACAGAAGGAAAGTTTAGGACGAACATTTGCGGATCTAAAGTTTCATACATTCGTGCGAGATCTTCCAGAGTTGTATTTTCAAAGCCATCAGTCAAGGTCTCACTTACCCATCCCTGACTCTTTAGTGATCCGTGATGACTTGCGCATGTAAGAAAAATAGATGCCGCTAGTTGTTCTCTAATTCCTTTAGATTTATTGGAGAATGACTCACATGCTACCTTGAAAGCACATAAGCCGGATAGTAATGAATGGTCTTTTAGCCTTTCGTTTGCTATTAAACCCGCTTTCACAAAAGCTTTAGATAAATCGTGCCTATGGGCAGTTTTAAGATAAATCTGAAAATACTGGGTGCCTTTTCCGAAATCGTGGAATAGAGCGCATAGGTAAATAGCATCTTCAACGTCTTCTCGTTGAAAACTCGGGAACTCAAATTGTTTTGAGCGAACAATTGCCAAAGCGCGATCTGCTACCCGCTGAGCATGGGCTATCCAAGGGAGAAATTTTCCTGATTCCAGTTTATGAGAATAGATTGGTTTCATATCAACGGAATTGTTAGCCCATCATCAATGACATGATTAAAATCCATAGCTAATCGACCTGGGATCCCGATAGCCCCCATATCCATCAGAAATTCCCCATGGTGGAATGCAAAGCTTTCCGTTACGGCGCTTTGTGCTACCACTTCTGTCAGACGCACGTTATTTCTCCGTAGCTCCTGCACATCCAGTTGCGCTGTTTCTTTTGGAACCAATCCTGCCAATTTGCCTGTTCCTGGGCCAGTCGTTTTGATATCGAAATTTAAGACTTTCTCACGAAAATACGCGATCATGTTTGCTGTTCCAAGATAGGGCCGGAAATGGGGGCGGCTCCCTTGAATTCTTTCGGAGAGTTTATTCAAATCAGAATCTTGAGGAAAATGAACATAAGCACGATACTCCGGTTGGTCAATTACCTCCAGCGGGATGCGAGGAGGGGAGTTGTCTTTGAGCCAGTTAACCTCAACTCGTTTACCCCCTTTCTTTCCAGTCAGGCTAAGGACTGCCGGCCCTCTAAGCCCCTTTACCACCAATATCCTCATTTTGATAGGTTTCAAGGAGCGAACACCAAATCGTATACCGTTACCAACAGCGCACCAAGTTGGCAGGTCCTCCCTCTCTATCCCCATAATAGCGCCTATAATTCCTGCCAATGCGGTTCTTGGAGGCAGCGGATATGTTGTCCGAGAAGTTGTCATATACCATGCCTTGAAATGAGCATAGGTTCCGTAGATATCAAATGCAATCGCTCTCATTGTGCCGGAGTTCCAGGGGGTGGAGTTGAGTCACTATCATTGACAAACTTTCCAGTCAATGAGTCACCTTCTTTTACGATAAGCTTTTTTTCTTTCAACTTGGAAGCGATATTCAGTTTTAATCGATCTGTATCTTCAATAATTCTTACCTCTTTGATCGCTTTTTTGTGCTTAACCAGGACGTCGATAAGTTCTTGCATGTCTATACTGATATCACGATAGTTTTGAGGTTCCTTTTCGGGTTTGTAGCTGGGAAAATCGGATAGCCTTCCGATGCGCCCCTTAATGCCGTCCTCGTATACAACTTCTAAATAGAGAAGTGGCAATTGATTCGTCTTTGATCCGCTAACCCGTGCTTTAATGCCACACCAAAGCGCCTCAACAAAGAGATCTTTATCCTTTCCAGTCATTTTTGTTTTTCCTGCCAGTGTAGCGTCAATTACCGGAGTGAACTGGTAAAGACCATAGTTTACAATCCATTTTTCACCGCGCGTGCCCTGTTCCTGTTCATCTTCACCCTTTACACCTTCTTTTGATCTGAACGTAGATGTGATAGGTATTTTCTGAATTACAATAGGGTGCACCGTCTGGCCCAAAGCACCAAGCTGAATGGGGCCGGTAAGCTGTATACTGTTTTGAGGTAGCTTTACATTTAGCTCATCTAATTTCTTCTTTGTTTCACCTTTATCTTTTACGGTAACAAGCGCCCCAAACAGTCGAACATCAATGTACTTTGCCAAGAACTGCTTCAAAATAAAGTCCGTTCGTTCTCCATTAGGCTTGTTCTTTAAATCTTCCTCCTTCTGAGTAAATCTTTCAAAAACCTCGCCTGAAGTGCCTATTGCGGATTCTCGATCAACAAAAACTCCATAGCTCTTTGATCCATTTTCTTTCAAATTCTTCAAATAACCACGTATCGTTTGCCCCAGGCAGACTCCTGTGATCTCACCCAGGTCTCCTTTTTCAGTGCGGCATCGCCTTGGAATATTCTCATATGGATCCCCATTAGGATTGGTCAATGTGGCGTCCATCAGAAAAAGAACGTCCGAAGAATTCACAAGGATCGGCGATTCGGTAGATTTAGGTTGTTCTATCGGTTTGGAAACTTTAGTGGTCATGATTTTACCCCCTTCTTTTGCTTGGTTTTATCTCCTGGCATGTAATAATAATGATTGGCTCTAAGAACTCCACTGAGAAGCGCAAAGCCGATGATTTGCGGTGTAAAATTCTCGAAACCTCCAATGGTTCTCTCTGTTGAGGCGCTCAAAATGCCCAGTATAATGTCTCCCTTATTTACTTTGAAATCTTTCACATAAAGATAGTCTTTTAGCTTTTCGCCAAAACGCAACATGAATTCTTTGTATTCTGTTTCTCCCAGGCGATAATCACCAGGATAATCGAGAACCCGCATCGTTTTATCATCCTCATCTTGGTAGATAGCAAGGATGCCAAGAGCAATACCAGCAAGAAAAACTCCTTTTTCTGTTCTTGTTTTGTATACCTTTGCCTCGTCTGCTTCTCGAACAGCAGCACTAATTACTTTACGAGGATATTTTTCTTCGAGGGGAAGGTTATTTGTCTCAGAGGAGACCTCGTCAATACTTCCTCCGCTTTCATTTTTCATGATCACATGCTCCATAATTTCGGTCTCCTTTCGCAAGAGATGAACATAGAAAGAAAACTTATGCCAAAGAGACATCCATTCAAAGATCTTAGTCTTTTCTGCTCCCTTTTTGACAAACACTCTTTTTCGTTCTTTCTCTTCTGCGCTACACCAGTAAGCATCAACCCCAATAAAAAAATCAGGAAGATATTCATGAAAAGGTCGTACGCGCTTCTCCAATACTTCGGCCGCTACGAGCCACGGAAGAGTTATCACTTTCAAAGGTTTAGTTTTGGTCTTCTTTGCCTCTTTTCCCTTATTATGTGGTGGAAATAGTGACCAAAAATGTTTTCCTTCCAAAACAAACTTCCTTTCACACAAACCGGCAAAGGCAGACCATTGAGGATTTCTATTTTTGTTGTTTACCAAGTCCGTTATTTCAGCTAAACGAAGAAGCCACGTTGGAACAACATCGTATCCCCTCGCAAGAATAGTTTCAGATGATTTTTCTGCCCTTAACCATATTACGTCAAATGTCAAACATTCTCCTTCAAGCATATCTGCAAGGTCATCTATATTGGTGGAAGCTCCGCGAAGGCTTAATACCTTTTCTCCTCTGCGAGAAAGCTGACTAGCTCCAATCTGTACAAATTTCAAGATATCTTCTCTCAATAGTTTCCAAAACTCTTGAAGATCATCGCGTAAGTTTCGTTGGATACTTCCATGGAGAACACGGGGCGCATGAATTACTCGAACATTTCCCCCAAGAGGGCGGCTCGTGAATTTATCCAGAATCGCCTTCCCCGCCCTGAGACGATCGTGACACCCAGGGCAGATTGGGATCACTTTGTAAGTATCCTCTTTCCGGCCGTAAGGGGCGCTGAAAAGATTGTCCACATTTCCCGGTTTCCAATAATTCATTCGAGAGGATAGGCTACTATTCTTACCACACCACGCACAGCGACCTTGTCCCGCCACCTTTCTCCCGGCGTGTTCCCTGCTCTCTTTCTGATCTGCATTTTGGAGATACGCATCCACTTCCGGAACGTTTTCGGCATGTTTCCCGTCCACGGAGACGCAGAGCAAAAGGCCATTTATACCCTCTGAATTATGGGTGGCTATTCCCTCCGCATATTTGGTAATCGCCTCTGCTATCTTTTTCTTCTCAGTCTCAGCTTTAAAAATTTCCGAGACAGCATTACCAAATTCAATAATACCGTTGGTCTGGCTGTTTCTCATCCTTTCAGCACTTCTATTAAGTTTCTCAAGCTTTCTTAATATGCCTTGGCGAAATTTTTGGATATTCTCCTTCTTTTTTTCATCAGTGTCTTTCTTGTTAAGCCTTAACTTCTCCTTAGCAACCAGACTTGGAAGATAGGGATCAGCTTGTCCTTCAATTCGGGTTGGAAGAACGTCAACTGTCCCAGGGCTCTTCTGCTCTATTCCTATAAATTTAAAAGTATTGTCTATTTTCAGGATAATTATCGGATACTTGTCCCATCCCTTTTGACGGAGGGTTTCTCTTATATCTCCTGTTTTCTCGCCAAGTAAATAAGCGCTTTCAAGCGACATTGTTTTCTCCCTGCGATGCCGGAATAGTGGTTCCCCACCCTGAAGATGAAGACTTTCCGATTCCCCATAAAAAGGGAATTTGAAAATGAGTTTGAAATCGACATCGAATACCCCGCATCAGAACACCTTTGAAGAGAGAGGGAGACTCGGACCAGCGACCTTGAACGGTTGCTCTAACATGTGGAACAAGGAAGAACCCCAAGCCTTTCGCCATTGACAGAAAGTTCCCGGCCAATACCTTGTTCAGCAATTTATGTTTTTCCACTTCATTTGCCGTGGAGTAGATTTTTTCGTTTTCTTGGTTCAACGCAAACCAAGGAGAGGTGAATACATATTCATATTCTTTATCTGTGGGGCCAAATAACACATCCTGAACTTCTATTTTTTTCTCCACAATCCGAATTCTACGCCCACCAAGGACAATTTCAGGAAGGGTGGCAAATACCTCGACCAAAATTCCGGCTTCCTCCCCAAGGGCAGTGATCACTCCCATTCCATCCATCGTCTTAAATTGGATATGAGGGTGGCGATAAATCAATTCTCCCGATAGAGTGCGCTGAGCCAACTGCGGATAATGGGGACAGAGGCGGGCTATTGCAGCACGTAAGCCCTGCCCTGTTACCGGCTTGTTTCCTTCGAGACGAAACGTTAATATGCCGTGCCGTATTTTTATGGTTTCTTTGAGATTTACTAATCGAGCCATTTCAATCTATCGGGGCCTCAACCCGTCCTCATCTTGTTTCACATACCGCGGGCCGATTTTGATGAATCGCTCCATTCAGTCCTACCTTCCAAAAACTTCACGCGCCCGTCGAACGGCTTAAAAGATTTAAACGGCTTCAACGGTTTAAACTCTTTCCCTCTCCAACCCCAACTCCCTCCAAAGCCACCCAAAATCATACGGCGTCTTTCCACGCTCGGCAGCATGGGCCTCCATGTTTTCCATTTGTTTGAGAAGTTCAATCACTTTGGGTCGAAAGGTCTTCAGCGTCACGGCATGGCGCGGGGTCTTATGCGAGAGGGCGGGGAGCGCTTCGTCGAGCCACTTCCGGTAATGGTCGTCCAGGAACTTTTTGATCAGAGGCGCTTGAATCTCTTCGGGGATAGGACCTTGAATCCCGACTTCCCAGCCTTCCCGCGCTTTGATCGCCTGCGCCGGGTCTTGATATTCCGTGAGACGATAGCGGGCCGCCGTTCCGGCGGTCTCTTCCAGCAACCTTCGTCCTCGCTCGCCCCTCTCTTTCGAAACCGTCTCCAGAATCAACCGGGTTTCTTTGACGGCAAAGGTCCCCAGGCTGCGATGGAATTCAGGAGTCTCCTCTCCCCACGCGTAGGTTCCCGGTTCGATCTTCTCCAAATCGGGATGCCGTTCCAAAGACGCGATCAATCGGGGGGCGTCTTCGATGTCGAAGAGCGCTTTGGTGAAGACCGTCTCGTCCCCCTCCGGCGTGACCATTTTCGGAAAGGGGGGAAAGACGACCCAATCGAGCCACCAATGATTGAATAGAATGCCGATCCGCTTGAAGAAGACGGTGTCGGCCCGGCCGGGGAGGTTTTTTCGAAACCGCTTGTGCTCGGCTCGAAGCGCTTTCAAAAGCGGCTCTTTGGCGCGGGAAGGATAATTATAAATGCCGCCGTCGCTCACCCAGCCGTCCGCGCCGAGGTTCATCAGGCGGGTCGCCATCAGGTCCCACTGAACGAAAGAGTGCGTGGCGGCGCGCTCCGAAACTTGAAAGGATTCCCCCGACCAGAGGTCCTTCAGCCGAAATCCCCGGTCGATCTCGACCTGCTCGACTTCATAAAGACGAAAGTGGGTTTTCGCCGCCGCTTTGAGATAGGCCGCCTCGCCGGGGGTGAGGCGGTTTCCTTTTTGGGCCAAGAAGAAGTCGGCGACGGTCCGCTCATCTTCCAGATCCATGTCATAAAGAAACCAGGTATTGAAATTAATTTCGGTTTGCGGCAGTTCCTCAACCATCCGGATCTCTTCATCGGTTCGATCTTCGAGGTGACCGCCCCAGAAGAGGCTCGCGGCGATGTCGCGGTCCGTGTCAAATTCCGGACCGGAGGCGAACTTCAGGAGCTTTTGGATGGCCGAGGCCCGCGCTTCGGGCGTGAAAGCGCCGGCCCCATGGATCTCCGCCGCTGGGAGCGCTCCTGTTCTTTCAAGGCAGCATCTCTTGTATTTCTTTCCGCTCCCGCAAGGGCAGGGATCGTTTCGTCCGATCTGGCCCATTGCTACTCCTGCTTAGGATATTGCGGGTAAGATAGATGAACACGGAAAAAAAGGCAAGTCCCAAACGACCTCAGGTCATTTTAAGATTACATTTAAAAAATCCCCCGCCCCCCAAAACCGCCGTCGCCTCCGGCGTTTGCCTTCAGCGACCGCGAAGAGCCCCATCCGCCCCCAGGGGCTCCCCCCGCACGACATCCAGCAGAGCCAAGGGCGCTCTGCAGCATGTCCAATACGCGCCTCCTCCCAAACCAGATCGGCCCGATTACAAAGGCAAATCCATTACCCATTGACTCCATACCTATGTGGCGACCAACTCAAAGTGAATTCCGGGGTGGTCGACTATGAGTCGTCTTTTGGTAACAGCGGCAATCTCGGCTAAAAGTTCCAAGCTGGGTAGACGTTTATCCCTCAAACTCTCAAGACGGCCGATCTGTGCCTGCGTTTTACCGAGCTTCTTCGCGAGTTCTGCCTGGGTCAATCCTGCTTTCTCCCGAGCGGTTTTAATAACACGGGCAATTTCAATCCGAAGGCCAGCCCGATCCATCAGAACTTTCATCTCAGGATCTTTTTCCTGTTCACGGATGAATGGACCGATGGATGGAAGGTCCTTTACATTTCGTTTTTTTATTTTCTTCATCTCCTCTCCTAATCTAAATAAATTCAGCCATACGCTGAAGAGCCGTTTCTATTTCCCGGTCCGGCGCCTTTTGTCCCTGCTTTTTATAGGCGTGAAGGAGAACCATGGTGTCGGACTCGACGATGACGTAAAAAATGCGGCTCTGTGAAATCCGAAGCTCCCAAAGTTTTCCTCTAATCTGGCGCATGGAAACAGGCGCGGAGAAGCCGTTTTTCTCGATCGCCTTAAAAGTCCCAAGAACATCTGCCCGATCCGGCTTAGATAAGCGTAAGAGATAATCCTCAACAGGGCTCCTGCCGCTTACCGTCCTGTAGACTTTGATAATGATATTATAACCATTAGGTTATTATTTCGCAAGGATAATGGGAAGAAAATAAAAATAGTGGGATCAATAAGGTTTTTTCCCATACTGATAACGCCCACCGGGATGCCTCCCAGCGCAACGTCATTTTCCTCTGAATCTCTGCATCGGGAAAGAATTAAAAGGCCCAGGCGGCGTGAATCCAGGGCCTCTGTGATTCCGGCGTCTTTTTCTCTACCGCTAAAGATTACAAGAAGATTTACTCGCGGGCAGCCTGTCGATAAAATGTAAAACAGAGGACTCGATCTTTCAGACGCCGTCGGAATTAATTTCACCTACCTATACTCAAACACAAACTGTTGAAATTTGAGGATTACCAAAAGTATTAAGCGAAAAAAATCTGTTCCCTCATTCCCATCAGTTACGCTACACGAGTCGAACCGCTGCCCATCTCTCATAAGCCGATCGGTCTTGAAAGCAAGGCATTCTAAATTATATTTTCTATAGTCGTTACCATCATAATGATGTTCGGGTTATCCGCTCAACCCTCTTTCAGATAACCCTATGCATAGAGTAACATTATACAGAGGAGCCATGACTTTGTGGACCTGCTTCTCCAGGAATTAATACCGTGTCCTCTAGCAAAGGATAAATGGGAATGGACAAACGAAAAACTTCATACTCAACACGGGAACAAGCTGCGCGTGCTGAAGTCGACATTGCACAGCAGCGCTACCGGGATCTGGCCGAAGGGATCGATCATGGCATTGTCTGGGAAGCGGATGAGAGCTTTCGGTTCTGCATGGTCAGCAGGCGGGCGGAGCAGATGCTCGGCTACTCTATTGAGCAGTGGTGTCAGGAGCCGGGTTTCTGGATAAACCATGTCTATCCGGATGACCGTGGCCGTGTTCTCGCTGTTTTCAAGAAGGCGCTGACAGGAGAGGACCAGGCCTGTGATCATCGGTTTATTACCGCTGATGGTCGTGTAGTCTGGTTTCATACCGGCGTACATGCCTCACGGATGGAAGATCAAATTGTCTACCGGGGCCTCTCGGTCGAGATTACTTATTTGAAAGAAGTAGAAGAAAAGCTCAAACAGAAGACGGAAGAGGCAGAGGAGGCGAACCGAACCAAATCCCACTTTCTATCAATTGCATCTCATGAAATCCGAAACGGACTCAATGCGATCATCGGATATGCCCATCTTTTAGCAGACGGGACGATGCCGCAAGAAAAACGGGCCGAGATGTATAAGCACATTTTACGCTGCGCCCACGATCTAAACGATTTGGTCAATCGCATTCTGGACGTTGAGAAGATCGAAACAGGCCGAATGCAGCTTCAAGCGAATATCAGTGAGGTCTTCCTTCCAGAAATATTAAGACAGATCTTGGAGGACTTACGCTTTATCTGGATCGAAAAGGGGCTCACTGTAGAATTTCACGATGATCTCACCGCGCCCAGCATTCGGTCCGATCCGGGAAAACTGCGTCAGATCTTTACCAATCTGATTGTCAATGCCATTAAGTTTACCGAGAAAGGGGCGATCTCAGTTCAAATCCTCCATCACAGTCAGGCAAAAGAGATTTCAGTCCAGATCCAGGACACTGGAATCGGAATCCCTGAGGAGGATCTTCCCCATCTCTTTAAGCCGTTCTACCAGTCGGGAGGGGTCGTTGCGCCGGTCGGAACGGGGTTAGGATTGTCGATCGTGAAAAAGTTGGTGGATCTTTTAAAAGGACGCATCGAAGTGAAAAGGCAGCAGGGCACTGGCTCCATCTTTACGGTGACCTTGCCGTACGATGCTTGCTAAGCTGTTTCCGCTTCCCCCTTCACTAAACCGATCCCTCAAAATTAAAAACCCCCTGAAGAAGGGATCGAAGATCCAACGCATGAAGGCGGGGGAAGCAGCCGATCGGTTTCCAGACAAGAGAATTAAGAGCAGAGGCGGAGAATGATTCAATACAACAAGGAGGAAACCCCCGGGCGGAGAGCCCGGGGGACGGGTTTAACTTTTATGTGCGTCTTTGACGCGGCCTTGCTCATCGACGATCAGCGTGATGTGAGCTCCCTGCGTAACTCCGTTTAATTTCGTCAACACAGGGACCTTTACCTCAAATGATTGGGTTTCACCGCTGCCAAGACGGATAGATACCTTTCTGTCGAGCGGATCAAAGGAGTCGAGTGCTCCTTTAATCGTCTGAGGATGCCCAATCGTTCCACTCTCGGGGGATCGGGCCGCTTTCGCAGCGGCCTCTTGCTTTTGCATATCGATGATGAGGTTTCCTTCATCGATTTCTAAGAGCAAGCGATCTCCCTTTTGCAGCGAAGAGATGCCCTCTTTCTTTGCCTCCTCGATCGAGAAGTTTCGGAGGGTTCCCTCCTGCGTCTTCACGAAGACGACTCCCCGGTTCATTCTCTGAACCTCCGCCGCGATGACTCGATGATGTGGCGTCGGCGCGCTAGACGGCAGCCGGAAGCCGCTCTTTAAGCTATCCGCCCCTTTCGCCGAAGAGACCGGCATCAGGATCAACAGCAATAAAAAGAGAGAAATTGAAATCGCTTTCAGCCATTTCATAGACACCACCTCCTTAATCATATTACTCATATTGATTGATGGTATACCCTGGCGCATTGCATGGCCTACCAGGTAAAAGCGCCGGGCAGGAGAGAAACGGTGCGCCAGCCGTTCTAGAGCGGAGATAACCATTGCATTTCGTTTCGTCAAGGGGGATCAATCTGATCCAGGCGAACAAACCCTGAGCGTTCCTCTGAATTAGAGATAAAATTTAGACACCATTCTCTGATCTATTGTTTGGTTCGGGCCGGAGCTTTGTCGTTGCTTCAATCGGAGGCGTTCGATTTCAAGGAAGAAATATCAAGAAGGAGAAGAAGATATTGTTGCGCCGTAAAAACCATCTTCATTTTCGGCTTCGGATTCAAAACGTGCTTCTATCCCTTCTGTGTCTTCTCGGTCAGCAGCTGCATCAGCTCAGCGCCGTCGAGCGTCTCACGTTCTTTTAGACGATGAGCGAGCTGCTCAAGGGCCTCTTTATTCTTCGTCAACGTCTCCGTGACCTGCTGATGCACCTTCCCTAAAATCTTCAAAACTTCGTCATCAATTAATTGCGCGGTCCGCTCACTGTACTCCATACGATGGTTGATCGAAGGGGCTCCCTCTTTTAGGTAGACACTTCCTTGCGGGTCGGCAAACGCTTGCGGGCCGAGCTGGTGACTCATTCCGTAGACACAGACCATGTGGCGGGCGAGCCGAGTGGCTTTTTGCAGATCGTCCTGGGCGCCGGTGGACGCCTCTCTAAAAATAATCTCTTCGGCGACCCGGCCTCCGAGAAGGACGGCGATTTTATCCTCCAACTCGGAACGGGTCATCAGATAGCGATCCTCGGTCGGAAGCTGCATCGTGAACCCCAATGCTCCGATGCTGCGCGGAATGATGGAGACTTTGTGAACCGGATCGGCATGCTTTGACAGCATCGCCACCAGCGCATGTCCGATCTCGTGGATTGCAACGATATCCCGATCTCGTGGACTTAAAACCCGGCTTTTGCGTTCCAGCCCGGCCATCAGGCGGTCCGCAGCCCGATCGAGGGACGTCTGATCAACCCCCTCCTTCCCTTCCCGGACCGCAAGAAGGGCCGCCTCATTCATTAGGTTGACGAGGTCGGCCCCGGAGAAACCGGGTGTCCGCGCGGAGAGCGTCCGAAGATCAACATCCGGCGCGAGACGAACCCGCCGCGCATGCACCTGCAGAATCTGAAGGCGCCCCGCCACGTCCGGAAGATCAACGACCACCCGCCGGTCGAACCGGCCGGCCCGAAGCAGCGCCGGATCGAGCACCTCCGGGCGGTTGGTGGCGGCGAGGAGGATCACCCCTTTCGAGGGATCGAAGCCGTCCATTTCGACCAGCAGCTGGTTGAGGGTCTGCTCCTGCTCGTCGTGCCGTCCAAAGGGAGCGGCCGACGAGAGGCGCGACTTTCCGACCGCATCGAGCTCATCGATGAAGATGATGCAGGGGGCTTTCTGCTTTGCCTGCTCAAATAGATCGCGGACCCGAGCGGCGCCCACCCCGACGAACATCTCAATGAATTCCGATCCGCTGATCGAGAAGAAAGGGACCTTCGCTTCGCCGGCGATCGCTCGCGCCAGCAGTGTTTTCCCCGTTCCCGGAGGGCCGACCAGCAAAACCCCCTTCGGAATTCTCCCGCCCAAGGCTTGATAGCGTGCCGGCTGCTTTAAGAAATCGACGATTTCTCGCAGTTCCGCCTTCGCCTCTTCAACCCCGGCGACATCATCGAAGGTGACCTGAATGTCCTTTTCGCTGTAGATCTTCGCGCGGTTCTTTCCCAAGGTGAGCGGCGAGGTGAAACTGCTGTTCTGCGAAACGCGGCGCATCAGAAGCTGCCAGAAGAGCATCATCGCCGCAATCGGGAGGATCCAGCCGAAGAGAAGATTATTCCAGAACGTATTTTCGACATCCCCGCTGATCGTGACCCCGGCATCGAGCATCTGTTGAACCAATGCCGTCTTTTCTACTCCCGGGAGGTGAGACACTTTGAAGGTGACCGGCTCTAACCCCTCCATCCGATAGAGGGGGAAGAGCGGCTGTTGCTGTTCGGCGAGTTTTTTCAGATCCTCATCAATTTCAATCCTCGACTTTAAGGTGACGTGGATTTCGTCGGCGCCGATCACCGTACTCTCGACCTTCCCCTCCTTCACCAGTTGAATTAAGCGGCTGTAGGGGATCTCGACCGCTCCGGGCACCATGACGAGCGCTTGAAGAAAGCTTAAGAAAAATAAACCAACCATTAGATAAACTAAAAACATCTCTGTTTTATGGCGGGCCGGAAGCTGCATTGCGGACTCCTGAATTTAGGATCGATTCCTACCTGTACTTTAAATAACTGCGCGGCTTTTAAGATTCAAGTGGGATTGGGGCGGCTCCGGACAGCAGAAGGATTCGATATGGAGAGTTCGGAGGGGTTTACTATGATCGAATTGGAATTATCTTTAAATTGGTCATCTTTCAGAGGGAAGTGATGAAACGACCAATCGATCTCAAATCCATCAGCAAAATCATCTTTTGGATTCCATTCGCGCTGCCGCTGATCGCACTCCTAAAAGCGGTCCTGACGTGGGTAGAGGCCTCGGCGAAAATTCAGACGGCAGCCGACACTCTCTTTATCATTTTCGTATTTGCACTGATTGCCTTCAATATTTATGCTTGGGCTCAGAGAAAGAAAATGGAGCCCCCGAAAACCCGATCGTAAAGCGATTAAATACCGTCGACATCCCCCCAGGAACGTCCCCTCTTGACACCAAACCGGCGCGATTTATATCAGATGTGAGGGATGGAAGGGGGGCTGCCCCTTCCAGAGAGGATCGTTTCGATCCGTTCAATTCCTAACCTCGATCCCTCCTCTGCCTGATATTCGGTTTGCTTTTAAGCGGCCGACATTGGAAAGGCAGGCGTGGGGTGCGGATTGAGCGGGATCTACCCCTGCTGCTCGAAACCTTCCCCTGTATAGCCCCCTCTCCTCCCTCTGCTTGAAAATATCTTAAAAATACATTGACTTCGGCTCCCTCGCCTCATGACGGCAGGGTGCCGGCATTCTCATCAGAAGGAGGTGAATGGCTATGACTTCTCTGATCATGAAACCGTTTTCGGATTTAGCAGAAATCACCAACAGCCTCTTTCAGTCCGTACAGGATGAGCAGGCGGCTGTCACTTGGAGCCCCCCGGTCGATGTATATGAAGATGAGAACCAGCTGACGATCGTCGCCGATCTTCCGGGCGTCGACTCTAAATCGATCGAGATGAGGATCCAGGGGGACATGCTCTGGTTCCGGTGCGAGCGCAAACCGAGCTACGACGAGAAAGCCCAACTCTTCTGTGCGGAGCGGGCCAGCGGTCCGTTCCTCCGAACGATCGTGCTGCCGGCCTACGTGAACACAGAAGCGGTCAAAGCACACTGTGAGAATGGGGTGCTGACGATCACACTGCCGAAGAAAGCGGAAGCGAAGCCACGGCAGATCGCCATTGAAGGATAAATTGCATCCGTGTCCTCCGGAAGGCAGGGGGAGCACTCCTGCCTTCCTTGTTTAAAGAGGTTGGCTTGTGATTCCATTAGAAGATACCGCTCCGAGGCGAAATCGTCCGCTTATCACCGTGGGATTGATCTTCGTCAATGGGATGATCTTTCTTTATGAACTGCTGCTCCCGAGATCCCTGAAGGAGGAATTCTTTTATCTCCTCGGGATCGTCCCGGCCCGATTTGCCTATCCCGAGTGGGCGGCCTGGGTCGGATTTCCGGTCGGTGATTACTGGCCTTTTATCACCCATCAGTTTCTGCACAGCGGGTGGATCCATTTCCTCGGCAATATGTGGACGCTCTGGATCTTCGGGGATAACGTGGAAGATCGGATGGGATCGATCCGCTTCTTACTCTTTTATCTTCTGTCTGGTCTGCTCGCCGGGATTGTCCACTTGGTTTCGAATCCGGCCTCAGGGCTTCCCGCGGTCGGGGCTTCAGGCGCCATAGCCGGTGTGATGGGGGCCTACCTCTTCCTTTTTCCCAACGCTCGCGTGAGGGTCTTCTTCCCGCTCTTTCTTCTTCCGCTCTTTTTCGAAGTTCATACGGTGACTTTTTTCGGTACCTGGTTTCTCATGCAGATTCTAGGGGGTGTTTTGGCCGATGCATCGCAGGCCGGCGGGGTGGCCTGGTGGGGACATCTCGGCGGATTCGCGGCGGGTGTTTTGTTCTATCGATTTTTCTTAAAACCGATTCAAGATGAAGGAGGGAGCAGGATAAAATTTGGGATCGAGAGGCTTCCGCTGTGAGATGGCGTCAAAATAAGTTCCTTGACACGGCCTGTTTCCGAATTAATTATCCAATGAGATACCTCTTGGGAGAAATGCTTTATGTCACGCTTGTTGGAACTGCTTCAAAATATCATTATTGTTGCTGGGCTGTTCTGGGCGCTCTCGTTAACACTCTGGGCAGTCGGGGTCCTGCTCTATGATACAGTGCAGCGTCGCACCCGCCGGATGAATTGGAGATTCCCGCTTCCACCGCTCTCAAACCAGCCGAAACAAGCAGGAGAATAAGTGCGGACGCCTGCGCTCCGGATGCTGCTTCCGATCTTATGAAGAGAGGTTCCTGGAGTAAGGGGTGAAGTGGTCTAATGTGGACGGACACCGAAATAAGCGCGATAATGCGCTCAAGGAGGTGTTCCATGACGAGGAAGAAGAGAAAGCAGTATCCAGCGGAATATAAACGAGAAGCCGTTCGGTTGGTGACCGAACAGGGATATAAGATCTCGGAGGCGGCTCGCAATTTAGGGATTCACGGAGGGATGCTAGGCCGTTGGGTTCGGCGAGCGCAGCAAAACGGAAAAGGGGTGATTTTCAGTAAAGGGCCGTTGAGCTCAGAGCAAGAGGAGCTTCATCGGCTGCGAGCCGAGAATAAGCGTCTTCTGATGGAGCGGGAGATCTTAAAAAAGGCGGCAGCCTTCTTTGCCAAAGAATCGAGTTGAGGTATCGATTTGTTGCGGTGGAGAAGGCGAATTTTCCGGTCGTGGTATTGTGTCAGGTTTTGCAGGTGAGCCGAAGCGGGTATTACGATTATCAGAATCGGAAAGCCCGGCCGGATGGTCCCGATCGGCAGAGGCGGATTCTCAAAGTGCGAGCCATTCATTTTTCCAACCGGCAGACGTATGGGAGCCGTCGGATGTCAAAAGCGCTAAAAGAGGATGCAGAGGCCGTGGGCCGCTATCAGGCCCGAACGCTCATGCGGCAGGCGGCAGTTGCGGTCAGAAGGAAGAAGCACTTTAAAGTCACCACCGACAGCCGCCACGATGATCCTGTGGCATTGAATCTTCTTGACCGGAAATTCGAGGTCAGTGCGCCCAATCGGGTCTGGGCGGCCGATATCACCTATCTTTGGACAGAGCAGGGGTGGCTGTATTTGGCCGTGGTGCTGGATTTGTTCTCGCGCAAGGTGGTGGGATGGTCGATGTCGAGTCAGATGAAAGCGGGGCTCGTCGGCGATGCCTTACGCATGGCCCTCTTGATCCGAAAGCCGGACAGAGGACTGATCCACCATTCGGATCGAGGCAGTCAATACGCCAGCCAGGACTATCAGGCTTTGTTGTCTGAACACGGGATGATCTGCAGCATGAGCCGCAAAGGCAACTGCTGGGACAATGCGGTCGCCGAGCGCTTCTTTAGAAGTCTGAAGAGCGATCAAACCGAGCATCGTCGCTATGCCACATGGGAGGAAGCAAAAAAGGATGTGGTCGATTATATCGAAATGTTCTACAACAGCCGGCGGTATCATTCCTATCTCGGCTACGTCTCTCCGGCTGAGTATGAAACTTTAGCCGATGTATCTTAACCCAGTGTCCGTTTTTACTGGACCATTACAGGGGGTGATTGCGGGTAGCATCTCGGCTGAGATACGGATGATATTGGATGCTCAGCTTGCCGAAGCAAGCAGAGTTTGTGTATTCGCATCAACTTAAAACTTAAAACGAACAAAGGAGGTGTATGATGGCTTTTGGACAATTGCTGCCGCGACGGCGCTCGCGGGTTACAGATGTCGTGAATCCGCGCCGGGAGATGGAGAAGATGTTTGATCATTTCTTTAAAAATTTTCGGGATCTGACGGACTGGGAGCCGCAATCTCTCTTCAGAGGGGCCACTTTTCCTTCTATCGATATGTACGAGGAGAAGGACAAGTATGTGATGAAAGCGGAAGTCCCAGGTTTTGAGAAGGAGAACATTAAAATCTCCATGACCGATCAGACCCTACAGCTTCGGGGTGAGATTAAGCAGGAAGAGGAGAAGCAAGAGCGGAACTATCATTATAATGAGCGCTACTATGGAAGCTTCGTACGTGAGATTGCGCTCCCTTCCGCGGTGAACGCCGACCAGATCCGGGCCGCTTTTAAAAACGGCATCTTGACGGTTGAGCTTCCAAAATCAAAAGAGGCGTTGCCGAAAGAAATCAAAATCGAAGAGAAATAAAACGGCGCGGAGGAAGTGACCGTCTGGCAGCCGGAACACTCCTCCGTGACCCCTGCCCCCCGCAATCCACATTCTGTAATGTTAATCTGGGTCCATTTCCCTATCGTCTCTATTTTTATCCAACAGTCCAGGCCTGTCGGTTTGAAGTTAACATGAAATCACTCCAGGCGACTTCCTTTTAACTCCTGTGAGGGATACACTTCCCCTTGAAAATGGGGTCTCCATGGTTTATCTCTTCGATTGAGAAAGGAGGTGAGTGTCTATGATGACAGTAAGAACGGCACCTAATCTCTTGAAGCGATTTCCGACCTCTCCCTTCCGCTTCCGCGATTTTATTGGAAAGCAAGGGAGCAAGATTAATGCATTGAAAGAGGTCGTCGCTAAACGGTGGTCTGAGTCGGTAGCTGCCCCCGGATTCGATCTGCTCTATGAGGCGTTGTACCGGTATGGACTCTATTTCGCCCTCTACGGTTCTCTTGTTTACTTCGCCTGGGTGCTCTGGACCATGGACGGCAGCGGCGGCCAAGCGGTTATCCAGTAATCTACTTTCGAGGCGGGTCGGCGAAGAGCCGGCCCGCCAAAGAATACGCCCGCTTCTCGGTAATATTTTTATTAAGTTCATCCTGTGGAAGAGATCATTCCATAGGTGAGGTTATTTCGGAGGACACCATGGATATCAAGATCTTTTTCGAGTGGACCTTGATTCTGGCGGTTGTACTCTGGCCGCTTTGGGCGATACTCTATGCCTCATCGTACGAAATTTATAAATGGGTCAAACCTGTACTCGTGAACGCTCCTTTAAAATTAAAAGTTCACCTGCGGAAGCTGCGGCCTCGATTCGTTTGGGAGGCCGATTACCTCCGTCGCCTGCATACTCGTGACTCTTAAAGGAACAAGCGAACTGTTCAATTTGTGGAAAGTACAGATTATCCCGAGTATTAGCCGGCCGACCCATTCTACGACAGTGCGAGCTGCGGGAGCTTTATTAAAAAACTCAAGTAGGTATCACCCTTCAGAAGAGTTCGAGCAAACCGCATTCTCTGAAGCGCTCCGCCAGAATGCAATTCTTTTGAATCCATGAAGCGGGAGAGAATGAAGGATTTCATCCAACAACTGTGCTAAATTAATCAGGCTCATGAGACGTAATCTCATTTAGGTCATTTTTTAAAGTACTATCGATAATTTGAGCTCTGATGAAATGTACTGAGTGTAGCTGAATTTGTGCCGGGTGTACCAAAGGTGAGAAATTCGGTCAGAACAAGTATTTCAACTTGAACTATTGCACATGGGAAGATCTGGATGCTGCTTAGTTCAGGAAGTACGGGTTGGCCTTACAATGTCTGAAAAGTAAAGTTATGACTTTTACAGATAAAATATTCGATCCATCCGCGCGAGCCGATCAGAGCTCACACTGCCGCCGGCTTTTTATCTCTAGGGAGGGGCCGCAATAATACTAGCGCGGGACTTACGGTCGTTTTTTTACCTCCTCAAAGCGAACCCTTCTTGTACTCCCCACCCTCGGCCTGGTGTTCAACTGTTTTATTTCCGCAGTTGATCATTTTGTCCTCGAGAACCTCATGAATCATCTCCCCGGGCAAGACAATCTGAAAGACGCGTAAGACATCCAAAAACGGTTTCAGAGACTTCGGATGCGAATCCTCCTCGTTTAGGTTACTGTATAGATATCGCTCGTCATCATCTTTACGCTGCGGCTTCTCGATCACCATAAAAAAACCCTGAAGCGGACGATCCCATCCCATCAGAATCGTGACCGGCTCACCCTGATAAGTCGTCTTGAAGTAATGTTGCGACATCGTCAGAATCCTCCGACTCCGGTTAGCGGACAGGAGCCGGTGAGCGATGATGCGGCCTCACCGGCCCCGGCCGTTCAGAAGATCACTTTGATCCCGTCAGAATCTTTTCCCCCTCTTCCGACAGCAGAGGGATCTCGTTGACCTTATCCAGATACGCCTTTAGTTTTGGATCGTCCTCCTTCTCCTTGAGGAGCTTCTTCATCACCGAAAGATTGATCATTGCGGCGATGACGGCATAGTCCTGCCCGTCCACCTGCTCGTCCCTGAGAACCGCTCCATCGCTCGCGTTAATCACGCTCGCCGTTCCGGTCAGGCGGTCGCCGGCGAGCACCTTTGTGATCATCCCCGGTCGCTCCTTCTCACGGAAATGAAGGATCGTCATCTTCCCTTCGGCCGGACACGCTTCGGTGCAAACAACCGTTTCGGAGCGGCCGATCGCCCCCAGAACCTCCTTCGCCTCACGCACCAGCTCCGCGGTGAACGCGGCTTTAATCGCCTCCTCCCGGTCTCGCATTCTCGGAGAGAGATCGGCTCGGATCTTGATGATCTCCGCATCCGCGAACAACGGCTGGGTATCCTTTAAATCTTTAGCCGTGGCGGCGGCGTTATACGCGGTATAACCGGCACGGGCGTTCTGATAGAGGCCGGTCGCCGTGTTCATCGCCTGAAGCGCACCCAAACACCCGGAGAGGGTCATCGATAAAAAGATGATCAAAAACCCGCTTTCTCGATTCATCAGCATCTCCTCCTGATTAAGATCACCGGTTGGCTTCCACACCTTTTTTTATTGACCGATATTCAAACAGCCCTCAGCAGTCTCTCTGTTTTCCTCTCAGTAGGTCTTACCCTGAGCCACGGTCGAGCCGGCTCGGTTTTGCCGTCGCCGACATATCCGCACACGACGCAATGCCATTCGAGAAAAAGAGCGGACCAAACGAGCGAGACGATGACGCCCCCCTTCTCGCAGCGACCTCCTGTGTGGCAATGCGGACAGCCGGCGGCCATTTCTCCCATACTCCCTCCGCAAAGAAAGACGGACTCAAACGGAGAGTCCGATATCTTCCAACCGACGGATCCCGAAGAGAGGGGGGGGATTTTCACCCCTCTCTTCACCGGACCGGATGCGCCTAACAGCGGCTGAATCCGCAGTCGTGACATTTCATGCAGCCTTCAACCATCCGCATCTGGCGACGACACTCCGGACAGCTCTCCGTGATCGACACGTGTTGACCGAGATCTTCCATGACCCGCTGAAAACCCCGATTCAAGGCCAGAAGCGGGATTCTTACATCTCCATACTCCCGGTGGACCTTGTTGAGCTGATCCATGATCATCTCAACCGTTCCGCCGAGTCTTAAGACGGTCGAGCCCAATCGGCAAACCAGGGCGACGGTGCTTTGATAGGCGCCGAGAGCAGGATTTCCAAAAATCTCTCTCGGCTGACCGTCGACCAGTCCGACGTGGAGGTAGGCGTTGCCGTCGGCGGTTTTTACCCGGATCCGCTTTTCATCGACAATGTCGGCGAGTTCGACAAGTTTCCCCCACGCCAAGTCCTCGGGAGCGGGGCCGTGCGATCCGTCTCCGTTTCTCCGAAAAGAGCCCACATTCATCACCTGGTCGGGCCGCGCGCCGTCCCGGTAGACGGTGATCCCTTTGCAACCGAGCTCGTAGGCAAGCAGGTAGGCTTTCGTGACCTCCTCCACGCCGGCATCCGATGGAAGATTGATCGTCTTGCTGACGGCGGAGTCGGAATACTCCTGAAAGGCCGCCTGCATGCGAACATGCCACTCCGGCGAGATCTCATGCGCGGTGACGAAAACCCTCTGCCATTCCGGGGGGACTTGATCGATTCCATTGACCGATCCCTTGTTTTTCACGATCCGCTCGAGCAGATCCTCACTCCAGAAGCCCTCCCGCTTTGCCGCTTCGATCAGATAGTCGAGGATGTAGGGGAGTTTCTCTCCGTCCATGACGTTCTTGTACCAGATGAGACTAAACTCCGGCTCACATCCTCCGGAGGTGTCGGCGATCATCGAGACGGTCCCGGTGGGGGCGATCGTCGTGATGTAGGCGTTGCGAACCCGCTGACCCCGTTTTTCATGAAGAGAGCCTCTCCAGTTCGGGTAGACCCCCCGCAGCTCCGCGAGCTGGCCGGACTGCTCATATCCCACCCGACGCACAAAGGCCATCACCTGTTGCGCCACCCGCAGTCCATCGAGGCAGTTGTACGGAACGCCCAGCTTAAAGAGCATCCTGGCGAATCCCATCACACCCAGGCCGATCTTCCGGTTCGCTTTGGTGATCTCCTCGATCTGCCGGATCGGATAACGGTTCACGTCGATGACGTTGTCGAGAAAATGCACCGATGTACGGATCGTTCCCTCGAGCGCTTCCCAGTCGATCTCGTACCGATCGTCGATCCGCTTCAGGTGGCGCTCCAGGTTGATGCTTCCCAGATTGCAGCTCTCATAGGGAAGCAGCGGCTGCTCCCCGCAGGGGTTGGTCGCCTCGATCTCACCGACGTGGGGGGTGGGATTGGTCCGATTGGTGACATCGACGAAGAAAAGACCCGGCTCGCCTGTGGCATGCGCCTCTTTGGCGATTTCATCGAGAACCATTCGGGCGGAGAGCCGCTTGACGGTTTCGCGCGTCCGCGGGTTGATGAGGGGGTAGTCTTTATCCTCCCTGGCCGCCCGCATGAATTCGTCGGTGATCGCCACGGAGATGTTGAAATTGATGATCTTGCCGGTATCGGCTTTACAGTGGATAAAATCGAGGATATCGGGGTGGTCCACCCTCAGAATCCCCATGTTGGCGCCCCGGCGAGTGCCTCCTTGTTTGATCGCCTCGGTGGTGTGGTTGAAGACGCTCATAAAGGAGACCGGACCGGAGGAAACCCCTCCGGTCGTTCGGACCAGATCGTCTTTCGGGCGAAGCCGGGAGAAAGAGAATCCCGTTCCGCCGCCGCTCTTATGGATGATCGCGGTCTGTTTGACCGCGTCGAAGATCTCGCAGATGGAGTCTCCCACCGGAAGGACAAAACAGGCGGAGAGCTGCTGCAGCTCCCGGCCGGCGTTCATCAGCGTGGGTGAATTCGGAAGAAAACGTCCCGAGACCATCAACGCGTAGAACGCATCCTCGGTCTTCGCCGGATCTTCGGTAGCATTGTAGTGCGGATCTGCTTCCGCGATATTCTTCGCCACCCGCCGAAAGAGCTCCTCGGCGGTCTCGATCACCTCCCCTTTTGCGCTCTTAGCGAGATACCGCTTCTCTAAAACCCGTATTGCATTTGGGGACAAGGTTACTGTCTGCATAGAACACCTCTTTGTTGTGTGAATTGCGAGTCTCCTACAGCGCAACTTATGTGCCAGGCGCCCCCGCCTAAACTGCGGACTCGCCCGGCCGACAAGATTCCCCGATTTATCGCCGACTTAAACCGGGTTGGAATATCGAGGGTCGCGTTTATTAAAAGACCGATCGCCGTCAAGATTTTTGACGCTGCTCACAAATTTGCGGTCAAGCCGAACCCGAGCCTTCATTCCGACTCTCCCGCCGATCGCGCTGAAATCGCCGATCGACATACCGGATGATTTCGCTGCGAACCCGTCTGCAGCAACGCTCCGGTCGATTCGGATCGATCCGGCAGACCGCCAGGATCATGAGATCGTCCAGGACGGACCGAATGCTCCCTTTCGTGAGCGCGATCTCTCTGACCCACCGCTCCACGCGCGATAGAAAGTACCGGTCTTCCTCCGCCATGAACAGGTAGAGAAAATGGGTGAGTCGATCTGCCTCCTTGAATTTCAGCCCGAAGCGGCCGATGTAATATCCCACCGACATTCGCGGGCTGATATTCTCCTGGGTCCGATTTTGGTTCGGGGCGAGCGGCGCGAGCGCCTGAAACCCATTGACCAGATTGGCAATACGATTCTGATTCCGTTCCATTGGCGTCTCTCCTATTCGGTTTTAGAGTTTGATGGTTTTAGAGGTTTCGGATCTCGTCTCGACAACGATTCTCTCGACGATTTCCTCCTCTGCGGGTTGGATGGTTTATCCGGAGATCGGTGACCTTACAGGATCGAAAGCACTTTTTCCCTCAGCCGTGCTTCCTCTTGAAAGCTGCGGTGCGGAGATCGTGTCGGCCTCCAGCCGCATTGAATGCAATACGGGGAGAGACATTTCCCCTCGTAGGTGGCTACAAATTCCTCTCTTACCATTCCCTGACACTTCGGACAATGCATCGAGCACCTCCTTTGGACAATAAAAAAAGCCCTCGGGAGAATTGCTTCTCCGAAGGGCTATGATGGTTGACCCGGCATTCGGGCCTATTTACGAACGGATTCCATTAAGGCGGATCAGATAGTCCCACCGGCAGCGTTTCCCCTTGCCGAATCCGAAAACAAAAAAGCCTGAAGGAAATATCTCTTCAGGCATAGATTTATCATCCCACTATTTCTTGGAGGCTTCATCTCTAGGAGATGGAGGAAGCGAAATCCAAACCCAACCACCCCGCGTCACTGGGGATAGAAGCGCAGGAGGTCAACTGGCTATGCGGGTTCAAAAACGCTCTCAAGGGAAAGTTCAAACCCCGGCAGGAGCGGGGAGGTGAGGCGATCATCGATTAAAAAGATTCCGTACAGAACAAACGCATGGCTTTTCAGAAGAAGGACCTCGATCTGTTTCCCTACCGGATTGACGATCCAGTATTCGGAAACCCCATGCTCGGCATACAGATTGCGTTTGACGAGTTTATCCCGCTCCATTGAGGAGGGGGAGAGGATCTCGATGATCAAATCAGGCGCACCGGAGAGATACTTCTCGGTAATGATGCTGCGCCGTTCGTTGGAGATAAACAGAATATCGGGTTGAACCACATCTTCCTGGGTGAGGACCACATCCACCGGGGCATCTAGCACCACTCCCAAGCGGTGGGACTTCACAATATCCCAAAGGGCCATTTCAATATTTCGAGAAACAACCTGGTGATAGAACCCGGGCGCTGGAACCATATAAAGATCCCCCTCGATCAATTCGTAGCGCTTCTCATCGGGCAGGGCGACATAATCGGCATAGGTTAATTTGATCTTCGTCTTCAACATCTTCTCTCTCCGAGAACTGCCTTAAGTGTAACAATTTTCGATCACAAGATCAAATCCAAAGCGCAGATGCAGAACATGATCCAAAGGAATCTCATCGCTCCCTTCATCCTCAGCCGCCTCTTGGCCTGCAGGATCCTCCGGACCACTCTGACGTGTCGGCAGAAACCGGATTACCTGCGCTAAAACCTCATGTTTGCTCCGCAGGACTATGATGGTTGACCCCGACTTCGGGCTATTTCGTCAGGATTCAATTAAGGCGGATTCGATACCTCTGCCGGCAGCGCTCCCCGAGCCGACTCCGGCGCAGACAGCGAGCCGGTCTTTGGTCGATCTTTAATCATGGAGTGATACCGCTTTTATTATTTCGTCGGCTTGTGGAGTCTCTCATCATAGATAAAGCTCTCCACATCGACGATTTTGACGGATTTCATGTCGGGGTGAGCCGGGTTAATTAGGATGTTAAACTCATGCAGGACAACGGCGGATGGAACGCGCAATAAAAGGCTATCCATACCCGATACCCACTTCGCACCGATGTCTCCCAACAAGAAAGGGGCGGGACTTTTACGCCAATCTTTGGGTAGATCGGATGGATCGATTTCTTTCGGAATGATCGTTTCAGAGATGCCGATCGAGGTTATTTTTATTTCGGGTGGGATGTCAGTCAGCGACACATGGACCAGGTATTCCATTGCCGCGAGCGATCTACTCTCAGAGGTGTAGATGACCGCCGTATCTTTGGTGTTCCATCGGCCCCCCGTGAGTCTCGCCCCCTTTCCTGAGAGGTCGCGCGCATGTTTTGCGAGGGCGATCCGATAGACCTCCCTCATGCATACACACCATACTCAATTCGACCGAGTTCGTCCATGACCATTTGGGTCCCGGTTTTAAGACTGACCAAATCGCTCGGGACCCTCCCGCCTAAGGCCTTGCTCGGTGTATTAAACCAGCCCATAAACTTCTCGAGTGATCCGAACACCTCGATGCCTTTTCCCACGAGAAAGACCAACTGGATAATGTGCTCGGAGATGGTGGGGCTAAATTTCTGCTTGCTGGAGTATCTCTGAATCGTGCGAAGCGTGATGGGAAGCAAATGTGCAAACTGATCGGGCGAGAAGTTTAAAAAATGAATAAACTCCATGAGGGAGGCTTTGGTGATCCCCTCTTTGCTCATTTCGATGACGTCCATGTAGGATTTTAATTGCTTATGGAAGATCTTTTTGAAGATCGCATCCGCTTGTTTGTCGCTCTCTTTTATTGTAAGCGTATCCATGAAATCCTCTCTTTGCATGTACTATGACATTTGTCATTATTTTAACGAAATATGTCCTATTTGTCAAGCAAGGGAACCTGACGAAAGTATCTTTCCAGCCAGAGGAAGATCGTCCAGTATTCTAAGAAATCAGATTATTTTCCCTAACAGTTTCGGATAGCAAAAGTATTGAGAAGATCAAGTGAGATAGTCATCGACAAAAGGACGTGGCTTCATTACTTTAATGCCCCTGAAACCAGACACCTTTAGCAAATGCCGGTCTCCACTGATAACGATTTTACTGTTCGCTGAAATCGCGCAGGCAAGAAATTTATCATCGTCAGGATCGTCGCTGACACGCTCAGATAACCGTTCAGCAGAAATTATCTCCGCCTTGATTGTAACAAAATCGAGGATTGGCTGAAGGTTGATGGATGGGAATTCCTCAGCAAGGATTTTGCCGACTCGCTCGTACTCCTCGAGTATTTCCGGGGAGACGATCAATCTTACTCTTCCCTCTCTCCACGCTTTGAGGATCTGATAAGGAGGACCGGTAAAGAACACCCCTGAGACAAAAAACATGCGTGTCGAGAATAATTCTCAATTCCGGCCCCGGGCCTTCGCAACTGCAGCAGCGATATCCGCCTTCTTCAAACCGGCTTCTCTGGCTTGTTTACGGGCCTCTGCGATCAAGGTGTCAAACTCTTCCATAGACGGAGCCGAAATGGCTTTGAGGATCACCACATCTTCGTCCCCTACCACTACGAACTGAGAGCCGGCTTTTAATTTCAGTCGCTTACGAATATTCTCCGGAATGACGACCTGCCCTTTGGAGGACATTTTTGTTGTCGCTAAATCAGACATTGGATCACTCCCAAATAGATTATCTTACTAGTAAGATTATAATACAAAGAGACGATTACAGCAAGAGATAAAACAAACATTTCGGCTGAAGGTGCTCGCGATGGATCGGACGATGCGGCTTCCGTTTAAGGTCTCCACGACCACCAGCAATTTTATGATCGGGGTGACCGCAGCGGCCAGTGCGGGGATTTACTTCAGTCGGGGTTATATCGATCCCGGTCTTTCGATGCCGGTGATGTTGGGGTTCTCCCGGGCGCCTTGTTGGGAGCGCGTCAATTGGTCTTCGCGCGGCCGCGGCACTTACGGCTCATGTTCACCGGCGTGATCCTGATATTGGCGGTTGAAATGATTTATAAAGGATGGACCGGCCGCCTCTAAAAGGGGGAACGTTCATGAAGATGAAGATCGCGGTTTCGGAAAAGGTCTGGAGCGATCATCGGGTCGAACAGATCGTCGGGAATCTGCTCCGCTTCGGCGTGACGGTTGCTGCGATGATCGTCCTGATCGGCGGGTCGCTTTACCTGATTCGATACGGCGCAGCCCTTCCCCCCTACCGCGGTTTTCAGGGGGAGCCCGACGACCTGCGGAGCGTTTCGGGCGTCGTGGCCGATGCCCTGTCTTTCCGCAGCCGCGGTTTGATTCAGTTGGGACTCCTCTTACTAATCGCGACGCCGGTGGCTCGGGTGGCCTTCTTGGCCTTCGCGTTTGTACGCCAGCGTGATCGTTTTTACGCCGCCATGGCGATTATCATTCTGGCCCTGCTTCTTTACGGCTTGATTTTGGCCCCATGATATCTGCCGCGTGCGGCCGGACCCCGATGAACCACTTGGGCTGCATCGCCTCGAAGTCGGTTCTTCGAGAGATATTTCGCCGGGTCGAGAACGACCGGCTCTCCCCCTTCTCGAACGAACACCACCCAGTGCCAAAAGGGCCAGTCATTTTCGATGTGATATTTGATCGCAAGGAGCGCCTGATCCGGTAACTCCTTCCAAGACGTAAAGGGCGTCTCTTCTTCGGATTGCTGAAGGCCGTATTCTTTCAGAAGGCGCCGGACGTAGCCGGTCTCCGAATAAAGCCGGATATCTTCTGCAAAGATGCCGAGGCGGTTCGCCAGCGCTTTGACCGCGGCATACTTCTGTCCGGACAACATCGCCACACTCGCCAGGCCGCAGCCGGTCGGCTCTTCTTGGAGAACAACTTTCATCGTTCCCTATTTCCCCTTGCGGTTTAGCGTGTGCATCTTCGCAAGCCATTTTTCTCGACCGGCCGGGGATCCCTCCCTCGGGCCAATCAGGCGAGAGGCCTTACTCCTTCAGTGGATGAATCCCCTTCGATGAAAGAGCGGGCTTTTGTAAGGGCTTCTTGATTCCCTAAAATCAATAAAATATCTTCCGGTTCAAGAACCGTTGCTCCGGTGGAGACAAGGAATTCATCCTTTCTCCTGATCAAGACGATCAGGGCTTCCCGGGGAAAGCCGACATCCACGATCTGTTTTCCGACCACGGGAGAGCGGCTCGGGATTTCTATCTCAATCAGCTCCCCCTTGACCCTTTCATTGGGCCCATAGGTGATCGGATAGGGAGACCGGTCGGGAAGGGGGGCTTCGACCCCGAGTTTTCTTGCGACCCAGGGGATCGACGATCCTTGCAAAAGGGCGGAGGTCAGGACGATAAAAAAGACGAGGTTGAAGAGGGTATCGGCCTGGGGAACACCGGCCAGCAGCGGGAAGGTCGCTAAAACGATCGGAACCGCGCCGCGCAGTCCCACCCAGGCCAACAAAAGTTTCTCTTTAATGTCCATCTTGAATGGAAAGAGGGTTAAAAAGACGGCGAGGGGACGGGCGACGAAAATCAGAAAGGCCGAAATGAAGAGGCCGGCCCCGATGACCGGAACGAGCTGCGATGGAAAGACCAGCAGCCCCAGGGTCAGGAACATCGTAATCTGCATCAGCCAAGCCACCCCGTCCTGAAAGCGCATCAAGCTCTTCTTATGAATGAAGTCGCTGTTCCCCATCATCAGACCGGCGACATAAACCGCCAAGAACCCATTCCCTCCAAGCGAGGCGGTCGCCCCATACGTGAGGAGAACCAAAGAGAGGGTCAGCACCGGATAGAGCCCTTCATACTCCAGCCGCATCCGGTTGACCAGGTGGGTCATCCCTCTCCCCATCGCGTATCCGAGGAGGGCGCCGACCGCCATCTGCTGAACGAACATCGGGATCAGATCGAGCATGGAAGCGCCCGGATCGGACAAGAGACCGATCATGCCGATCGTGAGGAAGACCGCCATCGGGTCGTTGCTTCCCGATTCGAGCTCCAGCAACGGCTTTAAATTTCCCCGCAAGCTGACATTCTTCGACCGAAGGACCGCGAAAACCGCCGCCGCATCGGTGGAGGAGACGATCGCCCCGAGAAGCATCCCTTGAATAAATGAGAGATCGAGAATCAGCATGGCAAAGAGGCCGACCAGCACCGCCGTGATCAGGACACCGAGCGTGGAGAGGGCAAGGCCTTTTCCGAGGACGGGACGAACCCTTCTCCAATCGGTGTCGAGGCCGCCGGAAAAAAGAATAAAGGAGAGAGCGATGACCCCGAGCGACTGGGCCAGCCGGAAATCGGCAAATTCGATCCCCCCGGGTCCGTCCGATCCGGCGAGCATGCCGATGAGGATGAAGAGGAGAAGCGAGGGAACCCCCAATCTCCCCGAGGCTTTGCTGGCGAAGACGCTGATCAGAATGAGAATAGAAGCGCCGACGAGAATGTATTCAATGTGGAAATCAGAGATCATTGCGCAAACGGCTCTCTTTTATGGCTTCGGCGGGAAAGCGCCGGCCTTCCATAAGGAATGATCGAAGAAGTGAGAGGGAAAGGAAAACTCAGGAAATCTCTTTAAAATGTTAAGGTATGACGCCGAAAAAGGCAAGGGCGAACTCCTTTTTTGAGACGCAAGATTCAATCCGGGCCTGCGCGTCTTCTCTTTTTTATTGCCGCGCGGGTCTTGGGCCTGACGACATACACCGGGCAGGGGGCCTTTTGCGCCACCCGCTCGGCCACGCTCCCCATCATGAAGCGGTCGAGACCGGTCCGGCCCTGCGTGCCGAGCACGATCAGATCCGCCGAGGTTTCTTCGGCGGATTTGAGAATTTCGTAGAACGGAATCCCTTCTTTCAAAATCGGATGAACCTTGATCCCTTTGCGACCGACCTCTTTGGCAAGGGTCATCAGTCGACCGCGCTCCTTTTCCCTCACGTTATTAATCCATTCAAGGACCGCGATGCTCCCTGCGCCGATACGGCTCGACGCGGCCGGATTGTAGACCGGTTGCTCGAACACATGGAACAGGTACAGCTCCGCCTTGACGTTTTTTGCCAAATAAACGGCATGGTCGAGGGCCTCTTTTGAATAATTCGAAAAGTCGGTTGCCATTAAAATCCGACGCAGGATCGCCATGATTTATTCTCCTTTTTCAGCAGGGGTTCGATCAGACGCGTGTCTTCTTCCTTTCATCATTCAACGTTCCGCTGACTGCGTTTTAATGAAAATAGTTATAAAACGGGAGGCCGCTTTTTACGCTCGGTCCCCGCCTTGGAAGGAAGGCCAAAGACCTCGATAAACCACCTTGGCTGCATCTTCTTGTAGTCGGTTCTTCGGTTGTTCGAGAGATATTTCGCCGGGTCCAGAACCACCGGCGTTCCGCTTTCCCGGACAAAGACCACCCAGTGCCAAAAGGGCTGCCCGTCCTCAACGGGGTATTTGATTGAAAGAAGCGCCCTCTCCGGGAGGCTCTCCCAGGAAGTGAACGGCGTTTCTTGCTCAGAGACCCGGATGCCGTATTCCGCAAGAAGGCGCCTCACGTAGGTCGTGTCGGAGTAAAGCCGGGGATCCGCCGCAAAGATGCCGATGCTGTTTGCAAGCGCCTTTACTTCAGCATAACGCCGTTTTGCCAACATCGCCACGTTCGCAAAGCCGCAGCCGGTCGGCTCTTCTTGGATAACAACTTCCATGTGTCTCTCTTATCTCAGATAATTGCCGAACTCACCGCGACATGACCGGCGTGCGCTCCCACCGGAACTTGCGGTCGGACTCTTTGATCGGAACATCATTGATGCTCGCTTCACGTCTTCTCATCAAGCCATTTTCGGCGAATTCCCACTGCTCATTTCCATGAGAGCGATACCAGAATCCGGCGTCGTCATGCCATTCATACTCAAAACGAACCGAAATTCGATTATCGGTAAAGCTCCAAAGTTCTTTCTTGAGGCGATAATCGAGCTCCTTTTCCCATTTCCGTTTGAGAAATTCTTTGATCTTGTCTCGACCGCTGAAAAATTCCGATCGATTCCGCCACTGTGAGTCTTCGGTGTAAGCACCAGCGACCCGTTCCGGATCACGGCTGTTCCAGGCATCTTCGGCCGCCTGGACTTTTTCTTTGGACGTCTCAAAGGTAAACGGAGGAAGCGGGGGTCGTGTTTCCATGATTTGGAAATCCTTTTTTTCGGTTTAGCGGTGAAAGACGCTTATGTGTTCTTCCCGGTTCGTTTGACGGCCACCTCTTTTCCCTCCTTATGAAGAAGTGCATTGGAATGGGAGAATTCTCCAGGATCGATCGAGTCGTCGCTTGGTTCTGTATAATTCAACCTTCCACACCGAGTCAAATCACTGAAACGAATGAGTGAGAGAGATGACATTTCAGTCTGTCTTCATTTCCTAAGGAATAAAAGCCTGAGGATGAACACTATCGGCGGTTTTTCAATCGATCGGTCAGACGGCCGGACCCGGACTGGGCCGCAAGGTGGCGGCGAATTGAAAAATAAATGGATTGAGGATGATCGAAAGCAGCGCGCCGGCCAGGATCAGGTTGTACCCCTCGGACGGCAGCAGGCCCAGGCTGACGCCGAGCCCGCCCAGGATAAATGAGAACTCGCCGATCTGCGCCAGCGCGGCCGACACCATCAGCGCCGTATCGAGCGGACGCCCCAGCGCCAATACGATGACCGCCGCCGCGACCGACTTGCCGACCAGGATGATTCCAACCGCCGCCAACACTTGAAAAGGCTGCCGCACAAGGATGCCGGGGTCGAAGAGCATCCCGACCGACACAAAGAAGAGCACCGCGAAAATGTCCTCCAACGGTTTCAGATCGGTCGCCGCCCGGTGGCTCACGTCGGACGCGTTGATCACGACCCCGCCGAAGAACGCCCCAAGAGCGAAGGATACGTCGAAGAGCTTGGCCGAGCCGAAAGCGACACCCAGGGCGATCGCTACCACGGCGAGGGTGAACAGCTCGCGCGAGCCGGTGCTTTCCACCCGCTTCAGCAGCCAGGGGAACAGGCGGCGCCCGAACAGCAACATGAAACCGATGAACGTCGCCACCTTGAAGAGGGTCACGCCGAGCGCGACCGCGACATTCGACGATTCGGCGCCGCCGGACGGCTTTCCGTCGAGCAACCCCGCCAGGGCCGGCAGCAAGACGAGGGTGAGCACCATGACCAGGTCTTCGACGATGAGCCAGCCGACGGCGATCCGGCCGTTGTCCGAGTGGAGAACGTTTCCCGCCTCCAGCGCGCGGAGCAAGACCACGGTGCTGGCGACCGATAATGCCAGTCCGAAAACCAATCCCGCGCCGAGCGACCAGCCCCACCAGGAGGCGAGGCCGGCGCCCAGCGCGGTGGCCGCCGCGATCTGAACGACGGCGCCGGGCAGCGCGATGCTGCGAACCGCCATCAGGTCCCCCACCGAAAAGTGCATGCCGACGCCGAACATCAGGAGGATGACGCCGATTTCAGCAAGTTGCGGCGTCAGCGCGCCGTCGGCGACGAACCCCGGCGTGAACGGTCCCACGGCCATCCCGGCCAGCAGGTAGCCGACCAGCGGTGACAAGCCGAGGCGGAGCGCGATAAACCCCAAAAAAAATGCGAAGGCAAGCCCCATCGCAAGGGTGGAAATCAGAGAGATTTCGTGAGGCATTCTGAGACTCCAAAATGGTCCGGTTAGGTGAAATCACAACACGCGAACGATGGGCCGCAGACCGATAAGAATCTGCGCGATCGGCCACGACTTCTGGGCGAATTTCCAAAATCTCGGAGCGGTTGAAGCGCCTTCGTTGTCGGGAAAGGTCAGTGTAATGGATCTGGAATTGGAAGGATGAGTGTCATTGCCCGGGCAATGACACTCGCCAAGCGTGCCCTGATACGAAGGATATCTGAAAATCCTTTGCTTCTTCTCTATATATGATACTTTTTTCTTTGAGTCAAGAAATTAAACGGGCTGCGAGGAACCGGGCCTTTCGATTTTTCTCAGGGATGACCCGGCCCCTCCGTCCGTAAGACGCGGGGCGGAATTCCATTTGCGATCTAATCCCGCGGGTTCGGGTTCAGGGCGTAGGTCCCGATCAGCGTCGCTTTATCGAGGATATGCCCCTGCATCGCCTTGAGCGCGTCGGGCCCGTTGAACCGCTCCGGCATCTTGAGCGACGGGACGTCGAGCGCATAGACGGTGAAGTGGTAGTGGTGGAGCCGCTCGTCGTTGAAGGGGGGCCACGGCCCGTCGTAGCCGCCATAGTCACCCCCCATCTGAGGGTCGTTGCCGAACCATTCCTTGTAGTTGTTGATCCCGCGCACGCCGTAGGTGACCTTCCCCGGCTTCTTTCCTTTGGGGGTGAAGCCGTCCGAGTCTTGCCCTTCGGCCAGCGCGGTCATGTTCGCCGGAATGTCGACGAGGACCCAGTGATAGAAATCGACGCGCGGCAGGTTGTACGGAACGGTTCGATCCGATTTGTTGACGTCGTCTGGCTTCGACGGCACGTCGGGGTCGTGGACGATGATTGCGAATGACTTGGTATTCGCCGGGAAGTCGGACCAAGAGATATGCGGGCTCTTGTTCTGTCCCGGAACGGGACCGCTCGGCCCCGGAACGCCCGCGGCGTTCACTTCGGGAATACGTTTGTTGTTCTGAATGGAGCGGCTGGTCACTTTCATCGGTTCTCCTCCTGAACGAATGGGTTATGCAGCGTTAATTGTCTGGAAGCATTCTCCATCAAACATCTCTTTCAAGGATTTTAGATCGCGCTCGACCAAAGCGGCATCCTTATCATACTTCTCATCGGACATCTCAGGCCAACGAAAATAAGTGAAGATCGCTTTCGAAAAGGGGACAGATCTATTTATAGTCGATACGTTTTACCAACTCAAACGATCCCAGCAGGTTCACCGCACCATTCAACATGACCTCCACCCGGTGCGTTCCGGGATAGTGCTTCCGCGTCGTCATCTCCGTCAATGAGATCGTCTTTCGAAGGGGGATGGTTTCTTTCGGGGCGAGCTCGATTGTTTTGAGTTTAAACGCCTTCGGACTGGTTTTGCCGTTGGCCTTCACGAAGTGGACACGAAAATCAACCAGCACCCGTTGCCGACGCGAGCCCTTGTTCACCACTTCAAAACCGATCGCAACCGAGCCGCCTGTTCGGGGACGTTTCGGTGTGATGGTGGCGTTACGAATCGCCACGTTGACCTTCTTGCCGAAGCCCAGAACGCCGAGCGCGCCCGGCTCGCCCCGTTTGATCGCCGAACGGAGCGCGTGACGAATGAGCCGGCGACGCTCTTCCGTTGCATCGGTCGTCCAGCGCCGGGCCGTTTCCACAAGCAGGTCAGGATGATCCTTCCCAATGTCGTTGAGATTGTTCGCTACGCTTCTTGGGGTCGCGTCTTGAATCTTGATGATCTGGGCCGTCGCAAATCAAGATTCCCAACGGCGTTGTTGACTCTAAGTGTAATTCATCCCATTCATCGATTTTTTTCAACCATTGGCTTCGGGCGGACTTTCCGGTCGGAAGAATGTAATCTGGGAGGAACGGTTTTTTAGAGAGCTTACGTTTTGCGATTCTTCAAAATATTTGTGATGTGATAAATTTATCTGCTTCTGCCAGAAACGGTCCTCTTTTTGATATCAGTCATGGGGTAATGTTTAATATTTTCTGTGGCAAGAATCGCTCCGATTGACTTGGCCGACGCGGCGATCAAGCAATCATCCAGTTCGAGGGTCTGACTCTTGATCCTGTTTTTGTAATTTCCCGCTTTTTCAGCGATCTCTTTCGTGATTTCGATGAGATTGAAACTATCCAGAAGTTCCTCTGTTTTCTTTCTCTCGTGCTCTCTCATCCGCGCAAAGATCTCCGCAACTGTGATAACGGAGCAATAGAGGGTTGCTTCATCGATGAGCGAAGAGAGAAAATCTCTCGCGGTCTCCTGGCCTCTCAAGAAGTTGATGAGGATATCCGTATCCAATACAATATTTTTCATTGCGAACGGGTCAGCCGTGTCGACTTTCTGAGTCTGCGGACGAATCCTTCCGTCCCTTCCTTCAATTCAGGATGATCCTTCTCCTTCCAGGCTCCAAAAGAGTCCTGAAGGGATTTCTTCAGTTTAAGCCGTTTCAGCTCCTTTCGAAGGGCTTCGGCTACCACCTTACTCTGCTGACGCCCCGGAACGGCTTTCCTGAACTCGTCGAGCAAATCTTCCGGCAAAAGAAAATTAGCCTGCTTTGAAGTCGCCATAAATCCTCCTTTTACAACTATATAGAGAAGTATATAGACTCTTTCCTACAGCGTCATTTTGAAAATAAATGTGAACTTGCGGAGGTCTCGTTTGACGAGAGTACAAATAGTGATTTTGTTCTAGATTTTTCATTTAAAATCTGGAATAGATCAGAAATGGCTCACACGAGGGCTTCAGTCAGACAGGAATTCCAATTGAAATATGCGATGCAGGGTGGGTCTTGCTGCTCGTTTGTTTCAGGAAGGATGTCTTGCAGGAATGTTCACCTACAAACACTCAAGATTTAACACCTTAAGATTGGAGTATTACGGCTAAAACTATGCACCTTAAATGATTTTGACAAATGATGCTATTATGACTAAAATGATCATATAGGTCATTATTCATAGATTGGAGGACAGCTTGGAGCGGACAGTCAATATCGCAGAAGCCAAGGCGCATTTCTCGTCCTTGATTGAAAGTGTAGCCCATGAAGGAGAGCGGATTCTCCTTCTATCCCATGGAAAACCCAAAGCAGCATTGGTCGGCGTCGAAGACCTAAAACGGCTCCAGGGTGGTCTGATGACAACAACGACGAGAACAGTGTTAACACACGCCGCCGAATTAAGGCGGAAAATTGCATCACGTGGTAAAAAGCACGATGCAATCGAGGATGATCTTGAAGCGATCAGAGGAAGCAAACGTTGAATGCGGTTTGCGTTGATGCTTCTTTTGCGCTGAAGCTTGTAATCCCTGAGCCAGAGAGCGAAGATGTGGCAGCAATGTGGGAGGAGTGGCAAACCACTGGAAGAAACGTGGTGTCACCTTGGTTGTTTGCATTCGAAGTCCTCGCTGTTTTGAGAAGGAAGGTCTTCCGAAAAGAGCTTTCATCTACAGAAGGTCGTCGCGCGTGGGAGATTCTCTCGGATCTGGCAATTGAGCTGCGTCATCACGACGCACTCTGGATAAAAGCATGGGAACTCGCATCGAAGTACGATCGGCCCACCACCTACGATACAGCCTATCTTGCCTTGGCTCATCTGGTCAAATGTGAATTGTGGACGGCTGATCGTAGGCTTGTGAACGCGGTCGGTAGGAAAGACACCAGGATTCGATTGATCGAATCTCGGTGAGGCGAAAATACCTTCCGAATATTATCTGCGATCGTTTGAGCGAATCTATTGAGTATCGGCTACAAGAGGATTTTCTTACCATCAGCAGTTAAATTGTGGGATATGATCATTGGCAAACGCACAGGGAGTGGGAGAGCGAGAAAGTTCAGTCGCCAGAAGGCTGCAGTGCCGGCCATCAATTTGTTGCTCCGGATACTGTGCTTTTTTTCATCTCGTATATTTAGGATCTTTGCAATTATTACTTTCGCTTAATTCAGCCCTTGAAATTTCCTTGCCCCATAGCTTATTCCCTGCCCTTCTTGGATTTTCCTTGAAATATTGATTCCGCTCGGTAAAATCACGGTCAATCGCAACCATGCAATCTTCAACAGAATAATAATTGCTGTTGTGAATAATCGTCTTTGCCATACCGCTGAAAATCGATTCAATAACGTTGAGAAATCGAGCGCAAGAGGGCAATGGCGCGCGCTTAACTATGGGAGTTTTATTGATCTCTCGACAACCGGGTGAATTAACTTCATTCACCTTCTCATAAAGTTTCTTTGATGCATGCCAAGATGCCGCATCCCATGAAAAGAAAATTCGATCTTCGTTCTTGTACTGTTTTAGTAGGACTTCAAGCAGCTTTATCATTTCATCAGTGTTCTTTTTTGGGGAATAAAAATGTGTCACTTGATTAGATAATAATTCAAGTGCAGCTGTTAATATTAATCTCCCTCTGCTTTTTTGCCATACCGGAAGCTCTATCAGATTGAAGATAACCTTCGGGCGCAACGGGTGACCGTCGAAGAGCGGCTGGACGGATCGATGCGGATCACCCATCAGGAGCGGCGGCTTCGGTATCGGCAGATTACCACCCGGCCGCTCAAAGCCCACGAAACACCGAAATCACCCCTCGCAGAGGCCCAGGACCAAACCATCACCGCAGCATCCTTGGAAAAAACATCCCTGGCTGCGAAAGAAAAAAGAGCCCTGCGCTCCGTTATCCTAAAACCGGACATTTCTATCTTGGTAGGATTAGGACATTTCTACTTTGGCTTGACATAACAATCTCGCCTGATTGACATTTCTCTGGATTCGGACTAAGCTTAGTCTAACTTTTACTGGAGACTTCAGATATGGAACAAGTTAATATTCATAACGCAAAGACCCATCTCTCCCAGCTATTGGAGCGGGCTGGTTCGGGTGAGGAGATCGTCATCGCCAAAGCAGGAAAGCCTGTAGCCAAATTGGTATCGGTGCAACCATCGCGAAAAAGACGTAAGAAGGGGCTGATGAAAGGGAAGCTTAAGATCAGCAAGGCCTTCGATAAACCGCTGCCAGAGGAAATTCGGGCCGCATTTGAGAGAGAAACAGAATGAGGTTGCTCCTGGATACTCACTTAATGCTCTGGTGGTTAACCGGTGATCGGCGGCTTCCCAAGCAAGCCGATCAGCTTATTGCGGACTCCGATAATGAAGTATATGTCAGCGCCGCCTCTATTTGGGAAGTCGCGATTAAATCTGCGCTTGGAAGAATTGAAGGAGACGTTACAGAGATCGAGGCTGCGCTGGGACCGAGTGGGTTTCTTCAACTGCCAATCAATGGTAAACATGCAGCTCAGGTTTCAAAGCTTCCTCCTCATCATCAGGACCCATTCGACCGAATGCTCGTGGCTCAAAGTCTTATTGAACCGATGCGTCTTCTGACTCACGATAGAACGCTGGCAAAATATGGAGAAATGGTCATCCTGACCTGAGGATTTCCACTCGTATCTATATAGGTATATCAAAGGTCGATGTTGCGGATTGCAGGAAGAATATCCCAATAATGGGCTGACCCTCAGCCCAGCTATGAGCTGTTCGCCAACCAATCCTTTTCCTGGCTGATTTTACACGACAGAAGGCTGAATAAGAGCATAGGCCGTCATGAGAAAATCAGTCTCATAAAAGGAGAATGCTTTCATGCTTGGACCTCACAAAGATGGAGTTCCGAGAGCTACAGTATTAGGCGTCCTAAAAGAGGTCTCTTTTACATCTGGCTTTTCTGTATAAGCCAGTTTGCACTTAATGTCAATATATTGCCAAGGGGGATGAAATGAAGTCTTTAAATGCGCCTCTGATCCCTTCCAACAAACCGAAACTCCCCGATCAGCTCAGAGCCGCCATACGCCTCCGCCATGATAGCATTCACCCAGAAGAGGCCTCTGTCCAATGGGCGCACCGGTTTATTTTATTCCTTGGAAAGAGGCATCCGGAAGAGATGGGTCGCCCGTATTCGAATGGTACAAAAGCTGCTGGGGCTCAAGGATGCCGGCACCACGATGGTTTATACGCATGTGCCGAAGCAGGGAGGAAGCGGGGTTCGCAGCCCCTTAGACGTTATTTGATCTCTCCATGGCCCTGTTCAATCCGGAGAGGAGAACTTCAAGCCGGGAACGTGAGCGGCGATTCCTTCGAACTCTTTTAGACTCCTCGTGATCACGGTGGCGCCGATTCCCCTCGCGGTCAAGGCGATCAGGAGATCATTCATCGGTCCAAGCCGGTCTTTTAAACCGCTTCCGTTTCCATGAATACGTCGGAAGAGGCTGCCGGCCCAATCATAGCTCTCCGCGTCGGGCGAGATCAGCCGGCTCGCCGGAAAGGCCGCCTTGATGCGGTCCACGGCCCGCTTACGTCGCGGGGTATCCGCGCCGAACCGAAGTTCCATCAGGACAACGGATGGAAGAAAACGAATCACATTCCCCACGTTTCCGAAGACCCAGTCCGAATGAAGCTGAAGCCTCAGATAATCGACAAAGACATTTGTATCATGAACGACCTTCCCTTTTACAGATACGGCCATTTTCGATCGTCTCCTTTGAGGCGGCCTTTCAGCGGTTTCATCGTTCGAATGATCTCCTCTTCCTCAACGAGCAATGAAAGCGCTTTATCGATCGCTTCCTGTTCGGACTTTACGCCGAAATAACGCTTGGCGATATCGATCTTCTTCTGATCCAATTTAAGATGCTTATGCCTCATCACGGGGGAACTCATGCGACGCCTCCTTTATGTACATTCGATGTACATATTTTATCAATTTCATCAAAATCCCGCAACTTCCTATATCGGATTAAAAAAACCACGTCGATCAAACAGCAGTTCCTGATTGCCTTGTTTTATTTCTCAAAATAAGAAAACCCGAGGCAGAATCACTCCGGCTCGCGTACCGACTGTGGGCTCGCGTCTTGAATCTTGATGATCTGACCTGATCAAGATGCAGAATTCTCTTTTTGATGAATCATTGATTGCATTCTGCGTCAGCTTACCAGTAGGACTATCATATAAAAAATGATTACAGCGAGAGCCAAGAAGCGATCATTTCCGATTAAAGTGTCTATGCCTGGAGGTTTTCCAGCCTATTTGCTTTCAGGGAAGAGGAAGGGTGGAGACCTCCACCCGTCAAGCGTTCACGAGGGATCCGGAGCGCAAGATGATCCGCTATCTATGGGAAGCCGATCCGGGCCATCGGAAAGAGAGACCCGGCTGAATTCTCCAACCGGGTCTCTCCCCTATCGTTTACAGGTCTCGGTTAGAAGCTCCAGGTGCGAGCGCCATCCTTCGGATCGACGAAGGAGGTCAGGAACCGGTCCTGCTCGATCTGCCCTTTCTGATGTCGAAGCGGGCTGCTGTAGTGGCTCGAGTACCGCGGGCCGCCGTTCCAGGTTGCGATAAACTTTCCGCCTTTTTTCTGCGCGCTGCTTTTAGCCATGTGGGTATCCTCCCTGTTTTTGAATGAAGTTGATTTCGTTTTTTCTTGACAGGAAGACCCCTAAACAGTAGACTTATCTTTGAGTGTAAAAAGAGTCGTCTCCTGAAAAGGGGCCCTCTCGAAGGGGTCAATCAGCTCCAACTGGTTGATCCCTTTTTTATTACCGCCTCCATGGAAGCCGGCCGAATTCAAAGCGAAGCTTCTCCCACCGCGACTCCGCGAACGAAGCGCTCACCTGACAGCGCAACCGCTCCTGATCGTTATAAATCTCGAAGCAGAGTCTCTTTCCCAAGAGGCGCCCTACCCATCCCGGCCGTCGGATGACAAAGGTGATCTTTTCCGACTCGTACCGAAACGCCGCCCCTACTTGGGCAAGCGCGACGGCATCCGAAAACGAGAACGACTCCTCGGCCGCTTTTTCTCCCAGCGTCGCCATTTTCTCCAGCTGCGCGATCTCCGTGTTCTCTCGCATCGACTCCTCCTATGATTTGACGGTTTACTGAAAGCACTCTCCTCTCTGTGGCGTAATCCTCTTTTATCGGGTCAAATAGAGCCTTGCCAGTCGGATCTCCCTCATATAGTCCTTCGCCTCCGGAAAGTGACCCTCAGCCTCCCTCCGAACTAAGCGAAGTGCCGGCCGGCCTGTATAAACGCGGGCCTTCATTGCTTCCTGAAATAATTCCGCCTCTTTTGCCTCGTCCACGCAAATGGGTGCCATGATTCGTCTCCTTTTTATGATGGTTGTCGGTTTGGATAAATCGTAGAAACTTTCGACGGGATAAGCTCGAGCGTGGTGAATCGCTCGTGGGATTGGTTTTCTGCCTTCTTTCTTGTTACCTGAAAATCATCTGCCGGAGGCGGTTTGCTCTCAGCACCTCCTTGACACCGCCGCGCCTTCCGAAACGAACGAGATCCTCTCCGGTCTGAGGACGAACCAAAACGACACGGACGTTACCCTGCTGCATACGATCCTCCTTTGTTGGTTGTAGAATCCTCACGTCACTTCCGAAGCGACCATGAGAATCCGTCGGGTTTTACGGTGAACGAACGAAGAGAGATTTCCACGAATGCTCTGTCTCCCGGGAACAGAAAGGCCGCAATGAAACTGTCGTAAGAGATGACTCCCCTACCGTGTTATTGCGATTGATCCGCTTTAATGCGGATCACACGTTAAGATGGATCGCTGCCGATTGGCGCTCGGGTTTGATTCACATTCCGATTTAGTTTCAGGCGATCCATACAGGAGAGGCGGCCCGTTGTCCTGTCGGCGCCGACATGGTAGAAAGCGAAAATGTCAAACCGGCCGCTGAAAGGGTGTCAAAACGCGCCCAACCATCTGTTCGATAAAGAAGATCAAAGATCGACCTTCCTGCGATGCCGACGGCCCCTGAAACACCCTCGTAACCGAAATCGTGCCGATCTGTTCCGGGTAAAGATCACATTCTCAAATGCCGGCCGGTGAAGAGCGGGTAGATTAACCAAAGCAATCTGCACACCGCTACAAGCTGGAATAAAAAGGCCGAATAAACCGAGTGACCCGATTTATCCGGCCTTCCAATGCGAACATCGGCTCAGGTTAATTCAGACAAACGTAAACGAGCGATCCAAATCTACTGCCCAATCTGACCCGTTGGTAAGAGGGAGAGCCGATCGGCCTGGACCGAGGCAATGGTGGATTGCATCGCCGGCAAACCTCAAAGAGATCCATCACCGCGGGCGGCGCGTCGGACGTCGACCGCCTCAGACGCGGACCCTTCGAAATAAATCTGCTTGCTTGGTGGCACCGGACACACCAGTATCGATGGACAACGTGTTTCATAATCAGCCTCCAATCTGCACGCGCCAAACGTCATTGTGACGGTCGAAATGATTCGTTCAAGTAACGCCAGGATCATCCCGGTCCGAAGATAATGCAGCCATGATGGAGATCGTGAACATAAGAAAGCGATCGATCGAAGAGCTTCTGATGCGACACGCGTTCAAAGCTGACGCGAGCGATCCTTACAGAGATCGTGCGAGACGAGACGCTAATGATTCCGAGGGAAGACATCGGCGAACGCACCTGACGGAGAGGATCCCAGTCGATGACGAAGGAGATCGTCTGACCCGTGAAAATCGATACGGCCGGTGCAAGGGAGACCTTCAAGACGTTATTCGAGCGATAAAGCGAAAACACTCATCGAACCGCCATAGGGTGAATTAGGTCACTGATGTTGAGGAAGGACAATACGGGGCAAAAACGCTAAGAGATGAAAATCTCGGGGAATTTGACGTGCATTGAAAGTTAGCGGAGCGAGGACATAAAAAAGCCCTTCCGCCGGATCCAGATGTCGTTAAAAGGGCAGAAAGGAAATAGTGGTGATATTTTGGGCTGTTATGCCCGACACTCCCTCGATGAGGGGCCTACTACATTGATTACAAAATCAGAAATACCATGCTCGGCTATCGCTGTCAAGAAAAAAATCATCGGCCTACGATATAAAGCGCGCGATATACCTTAGATGTATCGAGATATCGTTACTGAGACATCTTAGGACAGAACAGACAATCATAACGTAAGTAGCTCGTCCCGCGTAAAACATTCGTGATTGTAATACGTTGTGCTACATCGGGGGAGGACGTCAGGAGGTGGATTGGGAGGAGGGTACGGAGAGGTAACAGGAGGAGTCCGCGGAGGATAGGCCCGACGAATTTAAAAATTATTTTCGTTTTTGTCGAAAAAAGAAATTTTTAGAATGGTCAGACAGGTGGGGGGGCAGCGACAGAGCGATTATCGAAATGACTCATCACACGTGATTGGATCTTTTGATCGAAACTGTCGGGACCGGATCTGAGAATATAAGCGTCGATAAGAAGGGGTAATGAGGGCAAGAATATGGAGTTATGCGTTAGCGTGGAGGTGCTTTTCGGCATTAGTACGGGACTTCCGCTGTTTCCCGCTATCGCAACTGGTGAACTGATGTGTGAATTTGAGAGGAGAATTGAGCGGTGAACGCCCGATCTTGGGTCGGCTTGGGCTGTCGAATTCTATCTCTCGTGTCCGGATCTCTCGCGCCATTTTCACACAGCTCGGTTTTTGGCAATGCCTTACCTGAAGGTCCGACGTGATACACAGCTGGTCACAAATGCGACACGAAATCCACCTCCACACTTCTGGATTTCTTTCAACGAAAGACAGAATATCGCTCGGGCTGCGTCCGATTGTACGCGCGACTTCAAAGAGATCGCATCCAATAAGAAGCAATGTGACAACTAAATGTTTGTTCTCGACTGACAGTTGAACATTGCGTGACGCGGTTTTAGGGTATGTTGTCACCTTAATCTGCTTCCATATTTTGGATACCCGCAATAGGCTAGAACCGCATAAGGGGGCCGCCTGCTTTGCCGTAAATCCGGCCGCCTTTGCCAGGCACAAGAAAGAATAACGGTCTTTTCCAGATAAAGGTTTAGGATAATTCATTCTGTTTTTGGGCCATGGATGCTATCACAGATGTCAGGTGATGGAGTTTCTCTTCCAACTCTCGAATTCTTCGCTTTAGTTTCTTCCTTGATCGTAAAGTACTCGAAAGAAGTGTCAAATCGCGTTTTCGATCTTTAGCTGTATATCCATTTGGGGTAAGTAAATGGCGAAGATAGCGATACCACACGACCACGTAATCGGCTTCCAGCGCTTCACCGGAGAGGAAGAGGTGCTGGCTGATTTCAGCCAAATGCTTTATTTTTTCGACAGGAAAGCCGGTCTTCAAATGAATTTCTTCCAGTGGAAGAGATTGCTCACAGAAAGCCCCGCAAATACGTATCAATTCCAGATCTTTCTCGATGCAGTGGTATAGGGCAATGAAAAACCGCACCCTGAGATTATTCACAGCACCACTTTCGTCAATCGGATCGAAACGATCATTTGACGCCGAACGCTTCAGGAGCCCCTCTCCCAGCAGCTTCTCAAGCTCTTTACCATTGACGGGACGATGCGAGTTCATCTCAGTTCCTCTGAAACAGTAGATCACTGTCCATCGGATTTCTTTTTTTAGAGTCATGCTATTTAATCAATGGATCTCGAGAGGCAATGTTGATGCGCTTAACGATGCCATCATATTTTTCTAAACAGAATGAATCTTCAAGCTGCCATTTTCTGGGCCTGCCGAGATCGTCACCGACGGTGACACACTCTCAGCTGAATCTTTAGACTTCAAGCCGTTGGTCCCAATAGAATGGCCATTCCTTGATCCAGGCATCTCCTGAATCGCAAATTTTCTAATGAAATGGAACAAACTGCCGCGTGCAATTCCGAGTTCCCTCGCTGCTTGGTTGCGGTTGCCATTACAGGCATTCAGCGTGTTCACGATGAGCTGTTTTTGGAATTCCGTAACGCTCTCCCGGAAAGACTTCGGCGTTGATGTCATAACCGGAAAACTTCGATTGTTACGGGTTAGGAGTGCAAAGTGGCGCGGCACTAAGTAGTGCGATTGGGACGTAGTCAGTGTACCCCATAGGGTCTGCGCAAGCTCTCTGATATTTCCAGGCCAGTTGTGCGCAGTGAGCATCTCAATCGCTTCGGGGACAATTTCAAAGTACTCACCCGATTGTTTTTCGTGTTGCTCGAGGAAATGCTGGATCAGCAACGGGATGTCTTCCCGTCGCTTGCGAAGCGGTGGGAGAGTAAATCTAAGTGTGTTTAGCCGAAAATAAAGATCTTCACGGAATCGCCCCCTTCTGATTAATTCCTCCAATTCGATGTTTGTTGAGGCGATCACCTGCGCTTGAAGCGGCATTGGCTTTTCAAATCCTAATGGACGGAATTCCCTTTCCCAGAGTACCCGTAGAAGGGCCGGCTGGATATCGGCCGGCATATTTCCGATTTCATCTAGTAGAAGAGTTCCCCTGCCTGCCGCTTCGAATTTCCCAACGAGGCGATCGGCATTATGAAATCCGGGGTACTTCGCGCGCACACCGAATAATTCCGATTCCAAGAGAGACTTGGTCATACAGCCGCAATCAATTGGAATAAAAGGCGCCTGAATACCCTTCTGAGCATGGATCGCGCGGGCGATCAGCTCCTTCCCTGTGCCGCTTTCTCCACAAATGAGTACCGAAGCTCGGGTTTCCGCCACTCTTGGAATCAGCTTATAGATCTGCCGCATGAGGGGGGACGTTCCAACAATTATTTGGTCGGTATTGATTCTAAAGCCGCCATCCTTATCTACCCTTCGGTTATTTTGAACTTCTATATCGACTTTCATCACGATTTGTTCGATCTGCTTGGATAGCCGATCGCGCTTGGATTTATCGATGTAATCGATGACACCTCGGCCGAGAGCTTTATCAATAATTTTGGGATCGGTCGTGTAACTAACGATGGCAATAGAGACATCTGGCTTAAGTTGCAGTGCTCTCTCAATAAAGAGAAGCCCTTTTTGTGGATCTCCATGGATTCCGATTTCCAGGAAGATGAGCACCGGTTCCTCCTTTTTCAGAATTTTCCAGGCGGTCTCAAAATTTTGGGTGATAGCGGTTTCGTACCGCGCAGCGTCTGCAACGGACTTGTAAAGAACCAGGAGATCAGGATTCTTTTCGACGAGCAAGATAATGTCGCTTTTTGTTCTCACAGAATCCATAAAGAATTACTCCTCATAATACCTATATTATTTAGGAGCATTATTTTGAACCGTCCCTAAACACAAAAGCTAAACCCGAAACAAACACCGGTTTTTGACGCAGGTTTCTCTGCTCCAATTAATTCAGCGCAGTACATTAGGAAGAAGCCGTTCACTCTGGGTTCTGTAAATGTCCCGCGATTACAGTGGGCATCGAACTTTAAGCGACGGGCCCGGGCGTTCTTGAACAAAGACCTCTCGTCAGCATTTTCGCTTTATGCACAGCGGTGAGCTTAATGGCTGTTCGCTACCATCAAAAAAGGTTCAGGAGGATCTGTTTTAATTCTTTCCGTCTTATAGGCTTACGGAAGATACCCTCGAGTCCAGCTTCCGCACCAAGAATGCGAACCTGAAGCGAGGGTGGAGTTTCGCTTAGAAGGATTTTCTTCGTCGACACCCGATCGCTGATCTGCTGGATGAGCTCCAAACCGTTAAGACCAGGTAACTCATAATCGGTAATCAAAAGCGCTATGTCCTCACTTGTAAGTATTCCGATTGCTTCTTCCGCTGAACCGGCAAACCGTATGTCGACCGGAAGATGCGGTCGATTGGCGAGAACGATTTTAATAAGATCCTCAATCTCATGTCGCTTTGCGCGATCATCATCCACAACCAGGATACCAATCATTCGGTCCTCCAGTTAAGCGTTCATGAGGCTTCCTCCTAAAAGAGGCTGTCAACCGACTCAAACCCTACGCAGCCTTTCCCTGTTCGGTGTGTATGGTTTCCGAAATTAGATTGCCTCCGCTCGTAAAAGAACTTTGCGCAAAACTTGTTTGAGCTCATCTCTATTAAGAGGCCTTTCAAGCGCCGAATGAATTCCTACCCGAATCAATTGCTCCATTTCATCCAAGGTAAGGCGAACCTTTGCGACCAATACAACTCTCTTTATCGAGGACCTATTCGGAATCGATTGAACGAAGTGGAATCCGTTGATTCGTAGTGCTGTATGCTCGATCAAAAGTAGATCAGTTCGGTGACGTTGAATGAATCCTAATGCCTGGGTTCTAGATGATGTGCCGATCACCTTTGCGGGGACAAACCGAATCTCGTTCAACAGCGTTTCAACAAGGCGTCGAAGCGGATTCAGAATTTCTCTGTCTCCGGGGATGACGATTAATACATTTTTCAATCCGAAAACCCCGCGGAAAGATACCATACAAGAATCAATACGCCGATACCTATCGCAAATCGTGTGCCCAATTTGGATTTTATTTTTCGCCTCGGGGTGAGTTGCCGTTTTCGTGAGAAATTATTTTAAAAATAGATGCTTAGAAGATAAGACCGCTCTGCGGAAGACCGCCAAAGGGAGGGCATTAAAGTAGGGGGGTGTCGCTGATTCGCTACAAATTGTAGCACTCTCACTCACAGCATGTCGCGAATGCGCTACAATTTCAATCACCGCTTATCACATTTCCTCCGTTTTATTAAGTCCATGAAAATTGATCAGGCGAATGAAATGAGTCCTGTGAAGCCCGAGGAGCTTGGCCGCTTCCGATTGATTACCCTTTGTCCGATCAAGGGCCAATCGCAACAGTTTTTTCTGATATTCCTGAACCATTTTCTTATAGTTGCCGACGATGGGCGGGCTGGGTTTTTCCGGCTCATTCGCTGCTCCGGACTCCGCCCGCGATCTCGTAGCGCCTGAGCCAGAGAGCTCGATATGCTTGGGCGTCAAATACTGGGACTGAGTTCCTATCAGAGCACGATGAACGGTTTTGACCAGTTCCCGAACGTTGCCGGGCCAGTCATATTCAATCAGTTTCTCCAATGTCTGCGGCAATACTTCTACAGTTCTATCGGTCTGGAACCGGTACTGATCCAGAATGTAGCTAACGACAAGCGGAATATCCTCCTTGCGCTCCCGCAGAGGTGGCAGGAGAATGGGTACATCGTTGAGACGGTAATAGAGATCTTCCCGAAATCTTTTGGACTCAATTGCGAGTTTAAAATCAATATTGGTCGACGCGATAATTTGCGCGAGAAACTGGATCTTCTCGGAACCTAGCGGACTAAACCTCCTCTCCTCCAAAACTCGGAGGAGCTTAGCCTGGAGCCCTATACCCATGTTTCCGATCTCATCCAGAAGGAGCGTTCCTTCCCCGACCACCTCCATTTTTCCGATCAGCGGCTCTGTGTTATGGAATCCCGGATAACGCGCCTTCACACCGAAGAGCTCACTCTCCAGAACTGACTCAGGAACAGCCCCACAATCAATGGAGATATACGGGGCTGCTGATTCCTTCCTGTCGTGAATCGCCTCGGCAACCAGCTCTTTTCCCGTCCCGCTTTCCCCAAGAATTAGCGCAGTGGATCGGCTCCGAGCTACCTTCTCGATCAAAGCGTAGACCTCAAGCATCTTGGGGGATTGTCCGATGATGATCTTTCCAGGGCCGAAGATAAATCCGTTATGAAGCTCGATCTGCGTTTTTCTTCGCTTCTCAAAGAGTGTCCTCTTCAGAGTATGATGGACTCTAATAGGAAGGAGCTCATGGAGAGAGTGATCTTTTACGATGTAATCGACCGCACCGAGGTCGAGGGCCTTATTGATTATTGCGCTGTCACTGTGAGCACTGATGATGATAATCGGAAGATCGGCCTGATTTTCCAGCGCAGCGGAAATAAACGTGAGCCCTCCCTCCGGCGTCCCATCGAAGGACAGATCAAGGAGAACAAGATCCGGAACGTTTTTTTGGACAGCCTGCAGACCCGCCGACAGCTCTCGCTCGACATCCAGTGTGTATCGATGTGTCTCCAGGGCATCACTGTAAAGCTTAATATACCTAGGATCGTCTTCAACAATCAGAATGTGGCTGTTTTCCATCGATTGTAACCTCTTCCGGCTGCCTGATCTGGAGCCCTCCAGTTGGGATCCACGCCTTGACTGTTGTGCCCCTTCCGGGAGTGGAATCCAGAGTTAAACTGCCGCCATGGTGGGTCTCAATAATTCTCTTTGCAGTCCAAAGACCCAGGCCGGTCCCATCAATCTTGGTCGTGATAAAAGGCTTGAAGAGATTCTTCATTATCGGATCGGGAATGCCGACGCCGGAATCCCTGATCTCAATCATCACGCCTCCCGGATGAGGCACGAAAATCCCGATCTCTAGGATCCCGCTCATCCGCATCGCATCAAGGGCATTTGAAATGAGGTTCGAAAACGCCATTTCGAGCTGGTGTACATCTCCTTCCACATAGGGAATCTCCTCCCCATACTTCCGTTTCACCTCATATTTCGTACAACTTTCTTCCCATATCAGTCTAGAAAGACAAGCATCTAAAACTTTCGGCAGATGAATCCTGGCCATTTTCGGAGAATCAAGATGGGCCCTCCTGAGACCCTGCAGAATTCTGGAGATTGCTCGGGCAGCGTCTTCAATTTGGAAGAGGCTCTCATCAACCTTCTGACGGTTGGAGCGATCCAGCGCGATTCGGGCAATCCTGACGTAATTCTCAATCAAAGCGAGTGGAGTCTTGATGGCATGTACAAAGGTTCCGGAAGAGCTTGCAATTAACTCCATCTCAATCAGGCTCGATCTGGCAAGGTCCAGATCATTGCGTATTTGGTGCATCCGCAGGAGTGCAGCCATTCGTAACGAGAGTTCTTGAAGGTTACACGGCTTACCTATATAGTCGTCCGCACCCATTTGAATTCCAAACTCCATATCACCGAAGTTATTCCTTCCCGTGAGCATGATGATCGGTGTGGAGGCAAAGCTTGGATTAGCTTTTAAGATGCGACAGAGCTCCGGTCCATTTAGGATTGGCATTAATAAATCTGTGATGATAATATCTGGTTTTGTCGCCCGAACTAATTCTAGAGCCTGAAAACCATTGCTCGCTGTTTCGATGAGATAGCCATTTGCCTCAAGATATGTACAAACCACATTACGCTCAGTTTCAAGGTCGTCAACAACAAGAACCTTCTCACCATTGCCTCTGAAAACCTCTGATGCTGTATTATCAGCGTTAATGTTGGCGGGCGGCTGGGAATTTTTATAATAAATCTGGGGACTCCCGGACCGGGGTGGAGTATGAAGCTCCACTTTTTGGAGATCAAAAGGAAGATAAATTGAAAAAACACTACCTACACCGATTGTCGAATCCACATCAATAGTACCACCGAGACTCTCTATAATGCCTTTTGTCACCGTCAATCCGAGACCGCTCCCCTCAATGCTATCCACCTTCTTACCTCTACGGTAACGATCAAATATGGTGTCTTTTTCGTCAGGAGTCATTCCTCGACCGGTATCCCAAACGGAAATCTTTATCCGGTCATCATCTTTCTTGCAACAGATCCCGATCTGGCCTCGCTCAGTGTACTTGATGGCGTTGGAAAGAAGATTCGATACACATTGACGGATTCGCGCTTTATCGCCTTTGATCATGGGTAGATCATCATCAATATCCAATTGAATATTCAGACCTTTCAAATTAATTTCACTGAGTGCCAAATCAAGAGCTAGACGTACACATGAGGCAACTTCCACCGGTTGGAAATCATAGTGCATTACGCCCATTTCAATCTTGCTCAGATCTAGCAGGTAGTCGACGAGTTTTTTTATTTCGACCGCAGTGATACGAATGTTCTCGACCATACGTCTCTGATCCTCACTGATTTGATCAGGACTCCGCATCAGAACGCCTTCGGCGATTCTAGCTATACCCGAGAGAGGTCCCCCCAGCTCATGAGCCACTTCAGAAAGAAATTCCGTTTTTAAACGATCAAGTTCACGTTCCCGCTCCAGGAGTAGTGAATTTGAAAAGGCGATCGTCACTGCAGTGGAAAGTTTTGCGAGAAAAGCTTTTTCCCGTTGAGAAAACCTTCCGAGATTCCGTTTCCTCCCGAATACCAGAATTCCAAGAAGTTCGTCTTTCTGGACCAAGGGAAGACAAAGCGCAAAGGAGTGATTCCGAAGCCACGCAGAATGAGTACTATCTTTAGCTTCTCCACCTTGGGCCGGATCAAGCTCCTCCATTGATCCCATTTCAAATGTCTGCAATATTGATTCTCCAAGAGGGATGGTGTCGTTCATGTCCAAATCTTTCCGGGCAACTACGACAAGATGCTTCTTCTGAGGATCAAGAATCATGGCGCCGCCGCCATTAACGGTCAGGACTTGACAGACGCGATTGAGGATTCTGACAGCCATCGGTTGCAACTCCTGGAGAACGGCCAAGTCGCTGATTACTTCGTCCAGTGTCTTTGCCAAATCGTATTTTCTGCGATCAAAGAGTTGATCAACATAAGGCTGAGCGAAATAAAGATAGAGCCCCGCGATACAGCTAATTCCGCTGACTGCTACCGCCCACTGCCAGTTAGGCACATTCTGCAGGTGCGGCCTGAGCCATATAGCCGAAGTAAAGATGACTGCAATAGGCCCCAAAGAAACGATAAGCCAACTTAGCGTCTTATGCAGGACAGTTTCAATGTCGAAAGCGTTATATTTAACGATGCTATAAAAAGTTGCAACCGTATAGATCAAAAAACCGCCAGTTTGTAGGTAAAAGTGCTTCATACTCTTGAGAATAACAACTTCGACTAATGAGAACTGGAGCCCAAATATTATTGAGAGAGAGAACCACATCACAATCACTTTCAGCGCCATTTGAGCTGGTCTGTCACATTGGGCATACCGAAGCATTCTGTATTTATAGAGGAGAACTCCAATCATTGTGCCGAGACTAGCAATAGCATATAGGATATAGATTCTAAAAAAGAGCGTTGGTTCAAACGTATGAATATCGCCGAGAACATTGTGCTGAGAGAAATTACCTCCGACAAGAGATCCCCCGGTAATACCTGCAGCGCATATCGTAAACGGAGCCAAAATCCTGCCGGCGTGTGGAGTCGGTTTTGGAAACATTAACGAAAAAAAAACTGTCGACAATAAAAACACCGCCAACGTTGCATCGTAGAGACTGTGCCATGGGAGTGGGACTTCGCCACGTGCCACACTCCACTCCATTTTCAATAGAAAGAATGAGACAAGCCCCGCGGAGAGACACATAAAAAAGAAAGCGACATTCGGACGTGTTCGACGCTGCCTAATAACGAAAAAACCCATAAAGGTGGTCAATACAATCGTTACTAGAGGCAGGAGAATTGGTAGGAAATTCATCGGTTTTTTAGCTTTTTTCGGCAGCTAAAACAGAGGCTCCCGGTCCGACTCTCAGGTTCTTGAGTCGGATATTTTTGAAACCGGCTTCTGTCAGCCAGTCCTGAACAGTATCGAATCTATAGCTTCTTCCACTCGTCATTACGAGAAAAAGCAGTTCTGCCATAGAGGCGAGATAAGATGTAGATTTATTTACGTTATTAAGCTGATCTAAGATCAGAAGCACTCCCCCTGAATTTATAGTTCCCATTATTTTTCCAAAAATCTGTCTGATCTGTTCCGGCTCAAAATGATGAATTACATTCATTAGAAGGACAACGTCGTAACCGGTTCCCCAAGAATCTTTCGTAATATCTCCTTCTTTGAATTCGATTCTATCTGTCACATCACCATAATGCTTTCTTATGATCTCATTTCCAATTTCAATAGCTTGAGGTAAGTCAAAGATGACGGACTTCAAATGAGGATACGCTCGGCAGAACGCTGCTGAGTACCCGCCGTGACCTCCACCTATATCCAGGAGGAGTTTCGGAGAAGACCTTACCAACCTTCTTAGAACTATTTCTTTGGCGGCCATTCTCGAAAGATCATGAAGACCATAAAGATACCGCCTCCATTGAGTAATATCTAGAAGTTGCGCATGTAGATCCAAGGACTTTCCGGTTTTTACGGATTCCTCGAGATTACCCATTCTTTCCCAGTTGTCGTAATTAAACTCAATAAACCAGTTGACTGACTCGGAACTATCCGGTGTAACCCACTTGCGGGCTCTGGGAGAAAGAGAGTACCTTCCTTTCTGTTCTACAACGTAACCGGCGTTCTTGACGGCTTCTAAAAGGGCTTCAAGCCCTCTTATCTGGCAGGAAAGATCTCGGGCAAGCTCAGCGGAAGAAGCAGGACCCTTTGCCAAAGATGTAAAAATACCCAAACGATTAGCAGCCATAATAGCCCGCGTTTGCATCATCGCGACGAACGTATCCTCGGCGGGAAATGGAATCACGTTCATCTTCGAAAGAAACCACTCCAATACCGTTTGTGGAATCATACCAATACGCATAGGCGTTCTTCCTATCTAGGAAATCACCCGCAATTTAGCACAGCCATAATGGATTCTCAAGATTAGAATGCATATGTAACTGAAAACCCAACGGCGTCTGCATTGGCTTCGTATTTACCTTGATGTGTTGGAAATCCAGGTAAGGCATTGTCAACACGGCGTTCCTTGCTGTAAATCCGAGCAAGGTAGAGATCCGCGCTCCATTGATTCCGTCGAAATCCTAGACCGGCCGTAACAATATGTTTATCGAGTTCAGGAAAAATAGGATTTATTGTCGATTGAGGCACTGCTGAAGGGTCATGAATATATCCCAGACGGAGAGCGAATGATTCATGAAAATCATATTGAGCCCCCAGACGGAGTGTCCAAGTGTCATGCCAGTCGAAAGGAACGCTGATATTCTGTACGGCAAGCGTTTGGATTTCAAAATCGATCTCCTGGTCATTAAATGAATTCCAATTCGTCCACTGGAGGTCGGCCTCAAGTGTTACGTTTTGCAATGATCGGTTGGCAACTCCAATTGTGACGATCTGGGGAAATTTTTGCTTTGTGCTAATGTCTCCATTCGGGAAGAAGGGACTCAGGGTTTCTGGGATCTTAAAATCAGCTTTTCCCTCTAATCTGACGGAGGTCGGACTCTTATACACTACTCCTAAAAGCCACCGGTCAAAGATGGCTTTAATCCCGACTGTACCACCGATCCCAAATCCATCAGCCTCCAAATTAGCCGAGCCATCTGCTGGGAATCCCAACGTCATGAGGTTAATTTGGTTGGCTTGTTGTATTTTGACATATGATCCCACGACACTTATACCGGCAAAGACATTGTCACGAATTCTAAAGGAAATAGCAGGCGCTAGGTTTAACTGTAGGAGGTCTGACGAGACTACAAAGTACCTTCCTTCCCAGTTTCTCGGATACTCTATTTTATTACCGTTCGCAGAGTAAAATCCAATACCAATTCCGCCGAACGCTACTTCCTTCGTTGCAAAAAAATGAGTCGGATAGATCGGCCCAGTGTCTGCTTCTGTTTTCCTTCCGCTTAATTCGCCAGCGAACGTTACATCGGCAAAAAGAAAGGATGATCCGACTCTGATCTGAGTACCTGGAATGTTCGCTGTCCCCGCAGGATTATAAAAAATGGCGGACGGAGAATCTACCTGCGCCGCGACAGCACTTCCTTGCGCCTGTTCCTCGGCACCGTACTCATAAACAGTAAAACCAGATGCAAGTATCTGATTTGGAAAAACGAAACTCGACCAAAATAACATGCATAGTCCGGTAATAAATCCAAACTTCCGAGTTGCAACAGATATGGATATAATCCTTCCACTGATGTCAAAGATCGCTGATTTAAAACCTCTTATTCCCTCCAGAACACTTCGGAAGATCCACAACTCGACTATTGTGCAGTAAGATCGGAATATCATGTCATTCCTCCTTTTGGTATCTGGCTCTTGCTTTACAGATGTACCCACCAGTAGCCACGGCATTGTCATTAATATATTTCAGCAGCAAGGATTGTACCAACTCGGTATGGCAAAGTCACGGACTTTGGAAACCTTCGAGATCATTAAATATATCAATTGGTTCTCATTAGTCAGCCGTAAACCCAACAAATAATAATGACGCAAGCCGATTGAAGACCACTGTCGTCGAAGCGCGACATGTTGTAGCGGAATAGCGACAATGTGTCGCAGATCTGCGACAGTTCGCTGTCTCAGAAGATTATCTCTTTGCTGGTATGGCATAAGTTTGATAAATGAAGCCCAACCGGCTCAGAAGGTAGAAGATCTCAAGATACTGACACGCTGTCCATTAGCATGGTAAGAAGGCAAGACGCTACAGTTAGGAAAAGCTGAGCTGATGATATTTGGGGGAACTGAACTGATCCATACTCATGGCAGTGGGAGGGATCGATCCTCGGTGAAAGTAATCCGGGAAGACGGGAAATTAATCAACGGTAAAATCGGGGGGACAGTCAATCATAGATTGGTATATCGGCTTCATCCGCAAATCTTTTTATCTTCGTCGTGAATAAAGCGATTTTCGATTGAACCTGACCGTGTTGTTCTTCCTCCCGAACTTCGGAAAGGGCTCTATAAATAATATTGCGTGGCAATTTCTCACATATGCGGCGATAGAATTTTTCTGAGCGATGCTCCACACCAATATTTCTGACGATGTCTTCGAAGATCGATTCAGCCAACGCCTTAACTTCCGGATCAATGTCTTCCTTGCCCTTGACGCGAACGATCAGCGCCTCGCCCTTGCTCCCGACCGATTTTCGAAATGAATAGTCGACTAAGTATCCTCTCTCTTTAAGGAGATTGAGGCCTGGAAGAATACACTGCCGAATTTTTGAAGGAGGGCGCTTGGTGAGTGGAATTATTTTACCCAGTTCGATCAGGTCAAATGTTACGGTCGGCGATGTGTAGCTTCTCTTATCAAAGAGGGAATACAGGCGCTTCGGAATGGGATCACCCAGGGACCAGTAAAAACCAAAATCGAACGGCTTGATGTAATGTCCCTTTAAGCTTTCAATGTAATATTTGGAGAATTTGACCTGGCAGGTGCAATTATTTGTCCGGCTCTCATCGCCGAGTTGATAGAATCGGACGTTGTCGATGTATGAGAAGACATCATCGACATAAACATTTTTCCCCTTCAGATAGAAAGACTGCTTCGAGTGAATGTTAGTTGTTTTCATCCGCTCGAGGGCTTTGCGAATACGCTGCCAGGTCCAGCCGCCATGGCCAAGTCCGAGGATCTCTGCGATCTGGTAAAGCGAGAATTTAATGATCCCCGTCTCAATCACGGTTTGAAAACCGATGTCGTAGACGATCTTATCGAGGGCCCTTTTGACATCGGCTTCGAACGATCCGGGAAGGTGGTCGCCGTGCTCAGCTCGAACGATCCACTCCTGCCGGAAAGTCTCCCCTTGCCTGTTCTGGACCGTCCGGACGAAGATAATCTCGTGTTGATCTTTGAGGTTCTTCGTTGAGGGAATGAAATACGGGAATTCTTCGAGGTTACACTCGACCTTTCCCTTTTCTTCCTTCGGGTTTATCAAATCCATATTCGCTCGTGTCCTAATTATAAAAAGCTATTAGATTATGTATATTATCTAATTATAGGAGCGAGAACATTTGTAATAACAATAAGTTACGAGACCGTTCTTCCTTTCAACTACCGGGGACCTTCCTCTGCGCTACCCTACCCTTTCCTTCCGACTACCCGATTTCTTCCTTTCAACCACGCTTCCTCTTCCTTTCGACTCCTGTAGCATTCCTTTCAGCTACCCCATCATTTTATATACGGCATAATGCCCAAAAAACCGGCTTCTAACCCGACCAAACGATCCGATTCCATGGCAAAACTGATCAAATGGGGCGAAAAGCTTCCTTTCAGCTACCCTGTTCTTCCTTCTTACTACCCTACTTTTATCTTGCAACCTTGCTGTGCTTCCTCTGAACTACCCTTCGATGCTCTTCGACAAGGTCGAAGGTAGCGGCGCAGCCTACGCCTCCGTCTTGTTCTTCGCGAGCGCCTCCAATTTGTGAATCGTCTGTTTCAGTGTCCCGATCAAAGCTTGAAGCTCCGGCTTTCTCATGGTGGGGCGGACACGGACCTCCAGATCAAACCAGTCGGACTGCTTCTCTTTTAAAGCGATATTGTTTGACCTCTGTGTGGGGAAGAAATTCGTCGTTACGAAATGGCGCGTCTGCTGAACCGACCAACTCTCCGCCTTTACTCGTTCGAGAATTGTTCGTTGTTCGACGATTGGAGCCCTCATGACCGCGTGTAGATGCCCCTCGGTCAGATGGTCGTAATGATCCAGATAATACCCGATGGCTTCCTCATGAAGACGTTCGAGAAGTCGAAGGGTCTTAACGATGTTTGTACGGTGAAGACCCAATTCACTTGCCATCGCCGATTGACTTGGATAGATTTTCTGCTTGAGGAGCTCTTTGAAGCCGAGAGCCTTCTCAACGATGTTCAATTGTTCCCGGATTAGATTCTCGATAATAGATAGTTTGAAAGCTTCCGTAGGAGTCGTCTCCCGAACGATCGCTTTAATCGATTCGTGGTTCAGACTTTTACATGCGCGCCATCGACGCTCGCCGGCGATGATGCAGAATCCGCCTGCTTCATCCGGTCGCACGAGTATTGGCTCCAGAAGGTCGACTTCGGCGATTGAGCGGGCGAGATCCGAGATCGCCTTCTGACTAAAGGTGCGTCTGGGTTGTTTGGGATCCGGCCGGATTTGATCGATCTTGATAACCTGAACGAAGGAGTTGGCGGTTCCCGTTTGGGAAGAAGATCCTGCTTTCTGATCCGCAGGCGGATCAACGCCTACTGTCCAGGGCCGGACGGGCTGTTTTTTTCTTTCGAGGCTTTGCCATCCAGGACCTTCAGCCGTTTTCGTTTTAAAATCTGGTGGGTCTTTGGAATTACGCTTCATTGACGCCCTCCGTCCCCTTCTCGCCTGTCAGCTCGCGGGATAATGCCAATATATCTCTTGCGCCATTGCTCTGCGGCGCAAAAGTAAATACAGGTTTCATGTTCTTTGCTGACTCGGCCAAAGCGGTGCTCAGACGGATAACAGTCTTGAAGAGTTGAGAGGCAAACTCGCCGGTCTTGAGCTTGCCCAGCGATTCTTGGCAGAGGTTGTTCCGGATATCGAAATGGTTGGCCAAGAGCCGGATCGTCGGAAGTTTAAACCCGGTATCGCGGAATGTTTCAGTTAGTGAGTCGAACGTATCGTAAAGGAGCGAGAGGGAATGGTGCGAGAGAAAGTCCGTAAGCATCGGGGCGACTATCTCGTCAGCGGCAAAGATCGCGTTGAGATTGAGGAAGTTGATATTCGGGGGAGCGTCTAAAATGATGAAATCGTACTTCGCCCGAAGCGGCATAATGAGGTTCCGCAGGCGGTGGAGTTTCCTTTCGGGATCTTTCTCGGCGATTAAGAAAAGATCGATCGCAGCGGTATCAAGGGAGGAGGGTATCAGATGAAGCGTTGGAGAGAGCTCAACGAGGATGTCATCGAGGGTCGCGGCGTCGTCCCCTTCCCCGTACAGCAGGTTGTAAAGGGTCTTTAGATTTTCTTGATCGGCGAATGGGATCCCGAAGCATGTCGTCAGGTGGGACTGCCCATCAAGGTCAATTGCCAAAACACGATAACCTGCCCGGGAGAGCGCTCCGCACAAATTGAAGCTAACGGTTGTCTTGCCGACCCCGCCTTTGAGAAGCCAGAAGAGGATGGTTGTCGGCTCACGCTTCGGAAGCGGTCTAAACTTTTTCCTCGCCTCCAGTATGTGATCGATGTTGTATCTTCGTCGGGTTGAGTTGCCCCATTGGATTGTGTTCGGACTGAGGCCGGCCTTTTCCCATTTGATAGCGGTACTTTGCGATACGCCCAACACTTCGGAAAATTCCGGGCGGGACATAACGTAATTATGACTCTCTTTTCGATCGATCATGGCAGTTACCCTGTGTGTAGGTAAAAGAATTGTATAACACGTTCTACCTACATATCAGAAGATCAGGCATTAGTCAACGGAATTAATATAGACATGGGATAATCATATATGTGCAATTACATCTGCTGTGATGGCAATAACTGTACGGGAAGGTGTTCTAGGTGTAAACAAGATCGGTTTACATTCTTTTCTGTTAGAGGAAGGAGTGTGGGACGTTCCACAGGTATTCTCAAGCCGACACTATCCAAGGTGTCCACGTGTGCTCCAAGACTGTGTTCCTCAGAACAACGGTGTGGGACGTCCCACACCTTCGCGCTTTATTCTAATATCAAGTCACTGATGACAAGATTCGAGGATCTTTACGAGGCCCGGAATGCGGCGCCCGTGTCCCGGCAGCGGTTCAAATAACCGGCGGGTGTGGGACGTCCCACAGGTATTGAAGCAGCTGTGATGAAGAGGAGGGAATGTTCTGTTCGATCGGGGGAAATTGAGAGCAACCTCTAAAGAACACCATCTGTCCAGTGCAGAAAAAAACACCGCCGGGCATTTCGCTTATTATCGTTATGAACCTTCCAAACGGGGTTGGCTTTCTGCGCCGATCTATTTGGAACGGGCGCACGGCCGGTTTTACTGACGGCCCTGACTCATTCTCTAACATTTATTAATCAGGCCGTCTCGAGTAGATCATTTGTTTCGAATGCGAGGGTCGGCTCACTAACAGGATCAAGGCGTCCAAAATACTGAGGACGATAGTAGTCGAATGCTGGGTGTGGGACGTCCCACACCTCGGTTGCTGAATCGGGAACGTGGAACCCGGGATGGGGAATAGCGGCGAGACGCTTCAGGATGTTATAACTCCTGAAGTGGTCAGCTTCGGCATTCTTCCTTGCGATGCCAACTTTATCAGGGTACGGATATTTTAGTGTGTCTTTGTCCAGAAGAGTTGGTGGTCTGAGAGAATCAGTATCCCAGTCCATAAATAATTGGGTGCGCGTCTTACTCTGAATTACTATGACGGGTTAGAGTTAATATTCGGAAGATCGCTCATCGGTGATTGGGTCCTTTTTGTCGGGATCCACGAGATGTTGGAATAACGGAACCATCAAAGTGTCGGGCTGATCTGCAACTTATACAGTAAAAAATAAATCTCCCCAGGCTAGAACAACGAATCGAGTTCTGTCCCCCTGCTTGTCTTGTAGGAGCTGCTCGCGAGAAGGGCAGGGTGTGGGACGTCCCACACCCTGCCGGCTACAAAAGTATTTGCGATTGAGTCGAGCAAGATAATCCAAATCTCTCTGACTAATCTTCTGAGATATTATCTGTGTAGTGCCGGAATGAGATGATCCGTCCGAAAAATTCTCTTAATATTTCTGAAACTCACTTGAAGTTATCGATGATGTCTAGCATGATCCGTCCTGATGGGATAGGGGAGTTCGTCAGATCCTTTTCAGGATACGGATCGATCTCTCATATTAGGGTCCGTCACCAGAGAGGCTATTGATGGGAAGTACTTCGGACCTCCCGGAAGGGTAAAGAGTAAGAGCCTCTGGACTGCAATTTTAATTACTGTGTCCAAGCACTATCACATAGATGAGTCTATGTACTTACATTATATTTCTGTGATGACTTCTCATACTATTTTTGTTCGAGTTTGATACTCGTGGATTAAAAATTTTGATTGAGCAAGACATAGCCAAGATCGACAACAAAGGCAATTTTTTCCGGAGAGAGAGGCAATCTGGTACTCACCTGAAGCAGGAGTTTCTGAAGTGTTCGATCGAAGAGAATTCCCCCCGACGAAAAACTCATCCCAGGAGAATTAAAATCGGTTTTTTTGATGGGTAATAGCAGGAAGGTCGCCCAGGTTCTTTAGGTGAAGTAGCTGGAGAAATCGATCAGTCGTGCACCAAAGAAAAGCGCCTGAGATATCACCGACGATATGAATCAAATTATACGACCGGAGCGTCTCCAAGACGCTCTCGCAGTCGACACCACGGATCTCTTCGATCGCCGTTCGGGTGATGGGCTGCCTGTAAGCGATAATTGCCAGAGTCAGTCGAGCCTCTTCGGACAGCCGTATCGGCGTCATTTTTCGAAGGCGCTGGATCCACTTCGAATAAGGGGCTTGTGTCATCACTTGATAGCCGCCGGCAACCTCCACCAGTTGCAGCCCGCGGTTCTCATATTCTTTCGTGAGTCTCGCAATCGTCGCATCAAGGTCTTCGACCTCCTGCGCAGTCTCCAGCTGCAGGATTTCGATCATCTGCGCCTTTGAGATCGGCTCAGACGAGATAAAAAGGAGATTCTCGAGAATCTTATCCATTCAACCTACCCGGACCAAAGTATCTCTTAACGATCACGTCGTCTTCGGATTCTTTGGTGAGCGAGGCCTCTCGCCGGACCAAACTCCATGCGGCCGGAGGGAGCGATCGCTTAATCGCCGCAAGCAGGAGTTGGTTCTCGGCCGTCAAACTGATTGTGGGCACCGTTGAAGGCGGGGAGTGAACGGCACCCTTCCCAACGATTAAGATTCGGTATACAGATGGCGATCCCTCCTGACCTGGTTTCACGACTTTGATCCATCCTTTATCGAGAAGTTCCCTCACGGCAGAACGGATTGTGTTTCGGCTTTTAATTCCGGTCCAAGCAGCAAGGTCGGCGTGGGAAGCGATCACCTCATCATCAACTGTGTGTACCCAAAGCTGGATGAGGGTACTTTGAGCGGTCGGTTTGAGGGTTGAGAGTAGGGGAGAGATCTGGTCGATGGAAGGCATTGGCGGCTCCGAACGGAATCTTTTCAGATTTCCTTTTCGATCGGTCAAAATTTGACCCACTCACTCTATCCCGGTTCCGGATGAAAATCAAGGCTTTATTGCCTATAAGAAGCCTTCCACGCAATAAAACTTCTTGACCTATAGGGCGCACTGATATATCGTAACCCGGAGAATTGAGCTCTCTTCGGGGGTTAAAAACTTGAAAGAGGATCAAAAGAGCCCGAACGGAAGCCTTGCGACGGCCGATGGGTCCGATTCCGAGCCGGAAAACTTATCCTCCGGCCGACGCCTTCCTCTCAAGGGACAGGATTTGAGCTCCTATATTAATGTGTGGCTCATCGAAAAAGAGGGACAGTTCTTCAAATCGACCCTCATCACCTACCGAAACGCCATCTCTGACTTTCTCTCCTATTGGAACCAGCAAAAACGGCCAGGATTTGATTCCCTCTTTATCCGGCAGTATGAACGGGAACTGACCCGCTTTCGCAAACTCGCACCGGCCACCGTTCAGAGAAACCTCTCGGCACTTCGATCGTTCTGCTCCTGGGCGGTGGAAGGGGGGATGCTTCTGGCCAACCCCGCTCTCCAGGTGAAGCTGCCGAAACTCTCCAGACAATATAGAAGAGATACTCTGAGCGATGAGGAGACGGATCGGCTGCTCGAGACGGTGAGGATGGTGAAGGACCTGGGGGAGCTTCGGGATCATCTGTTAGTGTCGCTCGCGGTCCGGGTGGGGGTGCGGGAGATTGAGATGCACCGGGCTGATGTCGGGGATTACTCCAGAGGCGGCAAGATCGGGATTCTCTATCTTCAGCGCAAAGGGCGAAAAGCAAAAGATCGAACGGTGGTGCTGGTGGAGGACCTGGCGGATACGATGGATCTTTATCTTCAACTTTCTGGGAAGAAGAAGGCGGTTGATCCTCTCTTTTTCTCCGAGCGGCCCGATCGGAAGGGGAGCCGGCTTTCCGTACGGGGGATACAATCGATTCTCACGTCATATATGAGGGAGGCGGGGATTAATCGGCCCCGGGTCAGCCCTCATTCGATGAGGCATTTCGCGGCGACAAATGCTTTACAAAACGGGGCACATCTGAAGGATGTTCAGGACATGATGGGGCATTCGACGATTGCAACAACTGAGAATTATATTCATCTGAGCCGGAGGCTCACTGATGGAGCGGAGCATCGGGTGCAGGTCGAAAGAAGGGCGAATCTGTCTGCCCTGCTAAATGGAGCCCGGCAAGAATGAATCCGATTGATCCAGCCCTTCAGAAAAACGTCATGGAAAATATGTTAAAGATGCCGAATCTTGTCGTCTTCGAATTGAAAGTAAATAACGAATTTTTGGCAAACGGGTATCGGGGGAGTGATCCGTGCCCCCTGGGGTAAAGGAGGCTGAAGCGTGACTACTGCCGGCCTGAAAAGTAGGTCTTAATCTATGGGTGTTTAGCAGGGAAATTGACTCTGTACGGTTCAGTCATGCCGGCCATGACTTTCATTTTCTTTGGTCTGCCCGGCGAGTTTTGAGAATCTTAATCCTAAAAGTGATTTGACTGCCATAGCGATTGAGGGTATCTCACCATTTGAGAGCGGAGATGGTCCACCAGGCAAGGAAGGCCTGCTAGTAATCGACACCGCAGAATAATACGGTGGCGAGAAATTTGAAAATGCCAATCGTATTAATTACTGTCAGCTTAAACACTCTATAACTTCCTGGGATAAGCCATGGACTGCTTCCGATTTAATGCCGATAGACCGCAAAGGAAAATACACCGGAACTATACAAAGATTTGCACAGTGGTATTTTTGTCCATGGCTGTTTCTGGCATTTGCACCGTGGGTGCCGGGACGAAACAGTACCTAAAACAAGAATGTCCTACTGGCAAGAAAAGCTCTACAAGAACAGGGAGCGGGATGCTCGCCATTTCCGTTCAATACGCCGCAGGGGGTGGAAAGTGCTGAGGCTGTGGGAATGCGACGTTGAGTTGAGACCAGAGAAGGTCAGATTTAAATTACAAAGGCTGCTTGAAATCTAGAATGGGATTGTAAGCAATTCTTATGTATTCCGAAAAGGTATTTCATAACAATATCTTTATATATCCATATGGCAGGAATCATTGTGTGGGAAATTGAGTGAAAGCAATGAAAGAGAATATCTACTGTGCCCACTGGGAAGGGCCCTATGAATGGGATTCCTACAGGGAACATCAGGTAACCGAGCACGTTCTCTACGCGATTTACGGTTCTCACCACCTTTACGGCCGGGATGTGCTGCTCTATATAGGGAAAACATCCTCAGGGATTAAAAGCAGGATGAGAGAACATGACCGATGGGTTGCCGATGAATATGACACCATGAAGGTGAGGTTCGCGTCGGTCGGTATATTCATCGATTGGGACGATTGGAATGACGGAGAACGCTATCCTAAAGCCAGCCCCCCTATCGTAAATGCAATCGAAGCCCTTCTTATTTATGCGCATCAACCTGCCTACAATTCTCAAAGTTTGAGCAGTTTTCCTACGGCAAGGGGCTTCCGGATTTTGAACACCGGCCGGTTGGGGCATTTACTTCCTGAAGTTAGTTATCTTTATTACGAACTTTAGTTATCCTGATTTTAAAGAGTTGCTTAATTGATCTTAAAAAGGCATCAAGCGATGATGCCTTTCCCGCAACTGCCCTATGACAAAGTACTCGAATGTGTATTCAAAAAGGAAATTCTTAGGTTCCCGGTTGAGAAGAAAACACCTATTATCTGGGGATTAAAGCCAGTTAACAGGCAAACGTTCTTAATGAAGGAAGCGGCTCGTGATCTCCGAATGTATTGATCATGCAGCTTATCATAGCATCCAGGTGCAATCGTACGCCTGTCACACCAGCTACTGACCATGTAAGATCATATAATTATAAGGGACGACCTAATCTGACCATACTTTAACCTCCTAACACTTCATACAGACCGGAAATAAACTGTGAGCCAACCTGTAACTACATTTCGGATTTTCATTGCATCGCCCAGCGACTGCAACGTTGAACGAAAAACCGTGCGCCAAATTATTAATCAAGACCCGACTATCCGCACTCTCAAAAGAGAGTTAAACATTGCCCTTGATGATTTGGGTTGCGAGGACTTGTTGTCGGATTTAGGACGTCCTCAATCAATTATCAATGCGGCCATTGAAAAATTCGACCCGCATTGGATTGTGTTTATTTTCTGGCACCGCTTCGGCACAGATGCTGGAATGGGTATGACAGGAACCGAAGAGGAGTGGAACCTCGCAAGAAAGATGAATGAGCAAAAGAGCGGGCGTCCCACTGTAAGCCTCTACTTTAATAGGGCAACACCCGCCACCTATATCGTTGATCCTGATCAACAAAGTGCATTAGCGAACTTCCGGAGTCGAATTTTTTCTGAATATCAAGCCCTGGCTTCAGAGTTTAACGGAACCTCGGAATTTGAACAGCTTTTTAGGGCGCATCTTACTAAAAGAGTCTTTGCTTTGACAAATGGTCAGCTGGCCTTACCCAAGCATCTGACAGAGAGATTCCTAACTGCCTCACGGGGTCTTCTTACTTGGCAGAGAGCTCTTGGAAGTGGACATGAGATTGCGCGGCCAGAGTTAGATGAATTGTTAGAACGTATTTCCGGTTCGGAACAGTCCAGCACACTCATATTAGGAGGTCCTGGGGCAGGAAAATCCTCTCTACTGTCTGCCGGGGCGCATGCCCTTATAGAGAAGGGAATGTCGGTGTTGGCGATTAAAGCCGATATGTTAGGAGCGGGGATCAATACATTCGAGGATTTGAGTAAATGGCTTCATATCAATGTCGATTTGCGAGATGCCATCCGGATCTTGGCGTCGGAGGAAAAGGTAGTCATCATTTGCAAGTACTACGATTTAATCTGACAATATGGTAAGGTCTTTGGATCTCATCCCGAGAGTGGGAGAAAGGAGTCAAGGACATGAGTAAGGATCAAAAGATCATCAAGACGAAGGTGGGATTACTGGAGCTGGCCAAGCAGTTAGGGAATGTCTCACAGGCCTGTAAG